>JAEWLD010000294.1 GCA_023393485.1 Bacteroidota bacterium | reverse complement strand
ATTTGGTTAAACTGTTTGTTCTCATTGTTTCGGTAAAATTAGATTTGAGGTTCGGGAAACGTCTTATATAATTTTAAGGTCGAATCTGGGCGTGGCCGGCAATCCCAGGCAGAATTTCCCGTAAATTCCTGTTAATCTGTGGCTTTTGACGTTAATGATTTGGGAATTTACTATGCATACATAATACTTGTTTTGGGAAAATTTTATGATTCGAGTTAACATAAATTTTAGCTTTCGACCGACTTTTATCGCGATTTTTAGTCATTCACCATTACCTTTGCATGAAAATTTCACTGTGGATTTTACCCGTTATACCAAAGAGTTCAGCTATAATTTGAAACTTGCCTATCCGGTTATTCTCGGAATGCTCGGTCATACCCTGATCGGGATTGTAGATAACATCATGGTCGGTAAACTCGGAAGTACGGAACTTGCCGCTGTTTCTCTTGGCAATACGATGGTTTTCATCGCGATGTCGATCGGAATCGGATTTTCTACCGCGATCACGCCAATTGTAGGGGAAGCCGATGCCGAAGGTGACCAAAAGAAAATCAAATCGGCATTCCATCATGGGCTCATTCTGTGCACGGCGTTAGGCTTTGTTCTCTTTACTTTGATTACGCTGGCCAAACCAATACTGAACTACCTGCACCAGCCAAAAGCAGTCATTGACCTTGCGCTGCCATATCTTGATTGGGTGGCATTTTCACTCGTGCCGCTAATCATATATCAGGGTTACAAGCAATTTGCCGACGGTTTGTCCCACACCAAATATTCATTGTACGCAATCATTATGGCGAATGTCATACACGTCATGCTGAATTATGTCTTGATTTACGGTCTTTGGGTTTTCCCCGAACTTGGCATTCAGGGTGCGGCACTCGGTACTGTAATCTCAAGAATCCTCATGGTGATTTTCATGCATATGATTCTGCGAAGGAATAACGACCTTAGACCACATTTCAACGATTTCAGTTTCAAGAAAATCAACAAGGCGAAACTCAAAAAAATCGTTAATCTCGGAATGCCCTCGGCAATGCAGATGCTTTTTGAAGTTGCATTGTTCACGACGGCCGTCTGGCTTTGCGGAAATATCGGAACCACAAGCCAGGCAGCCAACCAAATTGCACTTTCGCTCGCGACAATCACCTTTATGTTCGCGATGGGTTTGAGTGTGACTGCGATGATCCGCGTCAGCAACCAAAAAGGATTGAATGATTATAAGCAACTCATCGTGGTGGCGCGATCCATTTTTTTGCTGGCGGTAATTATTGAAATCGTGTTTGCGTTTGCGTTTATAGTTCTCCACACGGTTTTGCCGCAATATTTCCTCGATATGGAAAATGCCTCACAGCTTGCGGTAAACGACGAAGTCATTGCGATTGCCGCAAATTTGCTGATCGTTGCCGCGATATTCCAGATTTCGGATGGCGTACAGGTCGTTGTACTCGGCGCCTTGCGCGGTTTGCAGGATGTCAAGGTTCCGATGTACATTACTTTTATCGCTTATTGGATCATCGGTTTTCCGGTATCTTACGTCCTTGGCGAATACACCGAACTGAAGGCGGTCGGTGTTTGGATCGGATTGCTTGCGGGGCTGACTTCGGCTGCGTTATTTTTGTATCTTCGCTTCGATAAACTTAGCAAACGTTTGGTAAAGGAAAATCCGAAGTCGGATCCAACCGACGCACAGACTTTCATCAGCTATCATTGATTATTATGGAACTTCCAAAATTTCTACTCGGTGACAATACCGATTTTCCTGACGACATTTTCGTGATCCACATGGATTATCCACGGTTTGTGATCAATCTCAAGGACGACGAGGTTGAATTCCTCGAAGAAGATGAAGACCTCGATGAAGGCGAACTCAACCAGATCATGGAAGCGTTGATTCAGGAAGCAAATGATTTTTATGATCGCGAGATTTCGCGGTATGAAGAATAATTTGGGATGCTGAACTTGTTTCAGCATCTCTTCCATTAGACTCTGAAACAAGTTCAGAGTCCCATCACTCCTTAAAATACTTTTCCAATAAAACCTGTGCCGCCGCAAATGGTGACATTTCATGGTTTTGCACAGCTTTTTTAGTTGCTTCGAGCGCGGCAACAATTTTTGGGTCATGGTAAAAATGGCTCGTCAGGCGTTCATTGATGGTTTCGAGCATCCAATATTGGTTTTGTTCTTCCCGCTTGTTTTCGAAAAAGCCGTTCGCTTTTACCAGCGTCAAATAATCATCAACAACTTGCCAGACTTCACCGATGCCATCTTTTGTGAGTGCGCTGCAAGTCACGGCTTTTGGCGTCCAACCCGATTTTTTCTCTGGGAATAGATGCAGCGCACGGTTGAACTCGGTTTTCGCCAGCCGTGCCCGTTTGATATTGTCGCCATCGGTTTTATTGATCGCAATCAAATCTGCCATTTCCATGATGCCGCGTTTGATGCCTTGCAATTCGTCTCCTGCGCCGGCAATTTTAAGCAGCAAAAAGAAATCGACCATAGAATGGACTGCGGTTTCGCTTTGGCCGACACCGACGGTTTCTATAATAATCGTATCAAATCCGGCAGCTTCGCAAAGCGTAATGGTTTCGCGGGTTTTTCGGGCCACGCCGCCAAGGGTTTCGCCCGAGGCCGACGGCCGGATATACGCGTTGGCGTCTTTCACAAGTTCTTCCATCCGCGTTTTGTCGCCCAAAATACTGCCGTGCGAAATCGTGCTGCTCGGGTCGACCGCCAAAACCGCCACTTTTTTCCCGATTCCAGTCAAATGTTTCCCGAACGCTTCAATGAATGTGCTTTTCCCAACGCCCGGCACGCCTGTAATTCCTATCCGGACCGAGTTGTTGGCATGTGGCAGACATGCGTTGATGATTTCGCCGGCTTTTTCGTGATGCGAAGGATTGGTGCTTTCAACAAGCGTAATGGCGCGGCTAAGCGATGGAATGTCGCCGGAAAGAATTCCGCTAGTCAAAGTTTCAGCAGAAATGTCTTTTTTGCGCAACCAGACGATATGTCCAGCCGAAATTGGATTTACGGCCTGAGGCTGATCCACGCCATTGACCTCGTTCAACGCTGATTTTTGCGGTTTTTTCACAAAATCAAAAATACATAAAACCTCTAAACACTGCGCGCGCCGGCTGCCAAATAAATAGTATTTTTGAAGAATTGATTTTCCCGAGATGAACATTGAATCCCTTTCCCCTGAGATAATTCATAAACTACAAGCGATAGTCGGCGATGCTTTTCTGTTTCTTGACGATGAAACCCGAAATAATTACGGCCATGATGAAACCGAGGATTATGTTTTTCCGCCGTCGGTGGTTTTGAAACCCGGTACAACCGAAGAAGTGTCGCAAATTCTCAAAATTGCCAATCAACATTTGATTCCGGTAACTGCGATCGGCGGACGGACAGGACTTAGCGGCGGCGCGCTTTCAATCCACGGCGGGATAGGATTGTCAATGGAACGGTTCAACAAGATTATTCACATCGATGAGCAAAACCTGCAAGTCACCGTTGAACCTGCAGTCATTACGCAAGTGCTTCGCGAAAGCGTCGCCGGGAAAGGATTGTTTTATCCGCCGGATCCAAGTAGCCAGGGAAGTTGTTTTATTGGCGGAAATGTGGCCGAAAATGCCGGTGGCGCGCGTGCGGTCAAATATGGCGTGACCAAAGATTATGTGCTGAATCTCGAAGTCGTTTTGCCAAATGGCGCAATCATTTGGACAGGCGCGAATACGCTCAAAAATTCCACAGGTTATAATCTGACGCAATTGATGGTCGGTTCAGAAGGCACACTCGGCATCATCACTAAAATCGTCATGAAGCTGCTTCCAAAGAACAGCCACAACATCCTGATGCTGGTTCCATTTTTTGACGCCAAACAGGCGTGTGAAGCCGTTGCCGAGATTTTTCGCGCAGGTGTCGTGCCGAGCGCGCTCGAATTTATGGAACGCGACGCCATTGACTGGGCGTTGCGCTTTGTGGAAGGCATCGGCATCAGTATAAAAGACAATATCCAGGCGCATTTGCTCATTGAGGTCGACGGTAATTTTCCGGACGTACTTTTTTCCGAAGCCGAAAAAATTGCCGAAGTCGTCGGGAAGTTCAACATCGACGAAATTCTTTTCGCCGATACCGAAGACCAGAAGAACGCGCTGTGGAAAATGCGCCGCAACGTCGCCGAAGCCGTAAAATCAAACTCAATCTACAAGGAAGAAGATACGGTCGTGCCACGTTACGCTTTACCGACATTGCTCGACGGCATCAAGAAAATCGGCGCAAAATACGGTTTCAAGTCGGTTTGTTATGGGCATGCAGGTGATGGAAATCTGCATGTCAACATCGTCAAAGGCGAGATGTCAGATCAAGGGTGGCAAACCGAAGTGCCAAAAGGCATCCGCGAAATCTTTGAATTGACCGTCGGGTTAAAAGGAACTTTATCTGGCGAACACGGCATCGGATACGTCCAGAAGAATTACATGGATATCGCATTTAGTCGCACCCAGCTCGCGTTGATGAAAGGAATAAAAAACGCTTTCGACCCTAACGGCATTCTTAATCCGGGCAAAATTTTTCCTGACAATATTTAGTCGGCGATCACCCGATCGGCCGGTTTTTCCGCAAAAAATATACGACGAATTGCGTATTGACATGCAACGTCGGCCAAATTAGATTTGGTATATATATGCAGAGGTCTGCCGGGAACAGGGTTTCCGGTCCTGATATTTGTTTTAGTTTTTTTTGGGAAAGAAAAACCCGCCACTTCGGGCGGGTTTTTTGACTAATCCCTTTTCGGGTTGCTTTTCTTTTCGCGTTTTTCGGCCTTTTTTTCCTTGGCCGTTTTCAGCGGTTCTTTTTTGGCCGCTTTTCGGGTATCGAGTCCTTTTGCCATGATTTTTCGGTTTTCGGGTTACTTGGGTAAAATTATCGAATTATCTTTTAATTGTTAGAGTCCGAGGGCTTTTTTAGTCTGCTCATCGAATAGTGTCGTGAAATTTTCCTCAGCATAGTTCACGAACTTCCATTTGGCTTGCGTCGACCCGTCAGCGATGGCTACCATGATTGCGTCGCCGGCTAAAGAGATTATTTGCTTTTTCTCGTCGTATGAAACGGTTTTATATTGCCCGCTTCTGCTGAGCCCATCTACGATAATGGCGGTCATATCCTTGTCGGGATTTTTCAAATGCATTTCCATGCGGTTGTCATACCGGATAACACAGAATTTTCGCCCACCAATGTTTTTAATGTCGGAAAAACGATAATTCGGTTGCGACAAATCTAGTTTTATAGTCATCATGTCGTTGTCGAAAGCGCTTTTTATCGTTTCAATGTACTCCTCGCGTGATGCGAACTCGAATAATTTCGGATAGGTGAGCTCCACAAGTGTTTCGTAATCGCGATTGGCCGTTGCGCCAACCACTTTGTCGACACCGGGTTTAAGCGATTCCATGTCCTGGCCCGAAACAGAAATGGTCAGGCTCAACGCGAATAAATAGAGCAACTTTTTCATAATCCTAATGCGGTTTTAACGGAATCGGTTAAGCAATCTTGAGAAATGTGAGGTATCGTCCGGTCGAGAAACACGAATTTCCATCCGTTATCCTGGATGGCCACCATTTTCGCATAGTATACAATCATAAAAGCATTTCGCGCAGGGTTATAAGTTATTTCCTGTGCATTGTACAAAGCTTTCAGTTCGGCTTGTTTTGCCGGTACGTCAATCGGCTTGAAATAGGTGATGCGGATGACATTCCTGAAATTGATCGGATAGTAATTTTTGCCGTCGATGGATTTTGACGGGCCGTAATTGTATTTCGCATTCGTTTCGACATAACGGAACTTGGTTTCATCGTTTTGAAAGTGGCTGTCGAGTTTTGCATAGGCGTCGTCGCCAGTCGTGCAAAGCATTTCGGTAAGCGCGGCGATGTCGATGTCATGACAAGCCGTGTAAAGCCTTTTGACTTCAGATTGTAAGCCGGCCGGTGCCTGTGCAAACGCCGTCGTTGCCACCAAAAGGAAAAAGTATAATTGTCGATTCATAATCCGCGGATTTGCATCAAATATAAAAAAATCCCCAGCGTAAAACTGGGGATTTTGTTTTTGCGGAGTAGCCGTTATTCATTGACGACAACCCATTCGCCAGAAGCAATCATGCTTTCGGCTTTTTTGTATTTCATGGTTTCGGTCTTGCCACTGAGTATGTGTTTGATCGTGACGTTGTCATTGCGGTTGATTTTCGGCATTTCGCGAACAATGGTTTCTGTCACCGCCGGACGCTGTTGCGACTGCCGAGAGGCCTGACGCATTTGCTCTGCCGTTTCTTCGCCGTATTCGTCTTTAGAAGTCTGGTATTCTTCTTTCTGGCGGACTTCGCGCGCTTGCTGGATATTGTTCGCGTTCTGCTGCAACTCGCCTTTGAACAGGAACGACACCACTTCTTTGTTGACGTCGTCGAGCATTTTGCGGAACAAATTGAACGCCTCAAATTTGTAAATCAAAAGTGGGTCTTTCTGTTCGTGGACGGCCAATTGAACAGATTGCTTGAGTTCGTCCATTTTGCGCAAGTGTTTTTTCCAGGCTTCGTCAACTATGGCGAGCGTAATGTTCTTTTCGAAATCAGTTACCAATTGACGGCCTTGTGTTTCGTAGGCTTTCTTGAGGTCGGAAATCACGTTTAGCTGCTTGATTCCGTCTGTGAAAACCGCAATCATGCGTTCGTATTGGTTGTTCGGGTCTTCAAAAACTTCTTTGATTCGCGGATACAGCTCACGCGCGGCACGTTCTGTTTTTTCGTTGTAATAAGCCATCGCGGCCTTGTAGACCTTGCCGGCGAGCTCCATTTCACCGAGTTTTTCGAAATCGCTTTGCGAAACCGGCGAAGTCATCGAGAAATAACGGATCAATTCAAACTCAAAATTCTTGAAATCGTTGGTTGCCTTATTTGTGGTTGCGATAAGTTCACACGTATCGTACAACATATTGGCGATATCGACTTTAAGGCGTTCACCCTGCAAGGCATGGCGGCGGCGTTTGTAAACCACCTCGCGCTGGGCGTTCATGACATCGTCATATTCAAGCAGACGCTTACGGATGCCGAAGTTGTTCTCTTCCACTTTTTTCTGCGCGCGTTCAATTGATTTGGTCATCATCGAGTGCTGGATGACTTCGCCTTCCTTCAAGCCCATGCGGTCCATGATTTTGGCAACCCTTTCAGAGCCGAACAAACGCATCAAACTATCTTCAAGCGACACGTAAAACTGCGAGCTTCCGGGGTCGCCCTGACGTCCGGCGCGGCCGCGCAACTGGCGGTCTACACGACGTGAATCGTGACGTTCCGTACCGACGATCGCAAGTCCGCCGGCGGCTTTTACTTCTGGCGTGAGTTTGATGTCAGTACCACGGCCGGCCATGTTGGTCGCGATGGTCACAACGCCCGGCTTGCCGGCTTCGGCAACGATCTCAGCCTCTTTTTTGTGCATTTTCGCGTTCAGAACGTTGTGCTGGATGTTGCGCATTTTGAGCATCCGGCTAAGCAATTCGGAGATTTCAACCGATGTCGTACCAATCAAAACCGGCCTGCCTTCATGAGACAATTTGGTTACATCTTCAATGACAGCATTGTATTTTTCACGCGCGGTCTTGTAAATCAAATCGTCTTTGTCTTTACGCGCGATTGGCCTGTTGGTCGGGATTTCAACTACGTCGAGTTTGTAGATTTGCCACAATTCGCCTGCTTCGGTAACGGCCGTACCGGTCATACCGGCGAGTTTGCTGTACATCCTGAAATAGTTCTGGAGCGTAATGGTCGCGAAGGTTTGCGTCGCGGCTTCGATCTTTACATTTTCCTTCGCCTCGATCGCCTGGTGCAGGCCGTCGGAATAACGGCGTCCGTCCATGATACGGCCGGTTTGCTCGTCGACGATGAGGATTTTATTGTCAATCACGACATATTCCACGTCTTTTTCGAACAATGTATAAGCTTTGAGCAACTGCGTCAGCGTGTGGATGCGCTCGCTTTTGACTGAAAAGTCCTGGAAAAGTTTTTCCTTGGCGTCGGCTTCTGCGTCCTTGTCCAGCTTTTGTTTTTCGATGTTGGCGATTTCGGTACCGATATCAGGCAGAACGAAGAAATTGTCGTCGGTATCGGCAGATAGGAATTTGATGCCATTATCGGTCAGTTCAACCTGATTATTCTTCTCCTCGATTACAAAATACAGGGCTTCGTCAACTTTTGGCATTTCGCGGTTGTTGTCGGCCATGTACTGATTCTCTGTTTTTTGCAGCAATTGCCTGACACCTTCTTCAGACAGGAATTTAATCAGCGCCTTATTCTTTGGGAGTGACCTGAAAGCGCGCAAAAGATTGAATCCTGCATCTTTCATATTGCCATCCTTGAAAAGTCTTTTCGCTTCGGCGAGAAAGCCGTTTGCCAATTGTTTTTGCAGATTGACCAGGTTATCGATTTTAGGTTTGAGCGCATCGAATTCGTGTTCTTCACCGCGTGGAACCGGACCTGAAATGATCAGCGGCGTACGCGCGTCGTCAATCAAAACTGAGTCAACCTCATCGACAATCGCGTAATTGTGCTTGCGCTGTACCAAATCCTGCGGCGAATGTGCCATGTTGTCGCGCAGGTAATCAAATCCGAATTCGTTATTTGTGCCGTAGGTAATGTCGGCATCGTAGGCTTTTTTACGGCCTTCCGAGTTCGGCTGATAATTGTCTATACATTCAACTGTAAGTCCGTGGTATTCAAAAAGTGGCGCTTTCCACGAGCTGTCACGCTTGGCGAGGTAATCGTTGACGGTTACCAGGTGAACGCCGTTTCCTGTCAATGCGTTGAGGTAGAGCGGAAGCGTCGCGACGAGCGTTTTACCTTCACCGGTCTGCATCTCGGCAATTTTACCTTGGTGCAATACCATACCGCCGATCAGCTGCACATCGTAATGGATCATATCCCAGGTGATTTCTTTTCCTGCGGCATTCCATGAATTGGCCCAGACAGAAGAATTGCCGTCGAGCGTGATGTACGGCTTGTTGGCCGAAAGTTCGCGGTCACGGGCCGTTGCCGTCACTTTGATTTCGGTATTTTCTTTAAAACGGCGCGCCGTTTCCTTGATTACGGCAAATGCTTCAGGCAAAATGTCGTTGAGTACTTTTTCAGAAATTTCGTAGGCTTCTTTTTCAAGCCTGTCAACATCGGCGTAGATATCTTCTTTTTTATCGATGTCTTCCGTGCTTTCCGCTTCTTTTTTCAGGGCTTCGATTTGGGCATCCTTTTCAGCGCGCGCTTCCTTGATTTTGCTTTTGAAGTAGTCTGTTTTTGCGCGAAGCTCGTCATTTGACAAAGCTGCAAGCGCAGGTTCAAAGGTTTTTACTTTGGCAACCAATGGCTGGATCGCCTTGATGTCCTTCTCGGATTTGTTGCCAACAAAAACTTTGAGAATGCTGTTTATGAAGCTCATAACTATAGTTGATTTCTGTTCTTAAAAGTGTGCAAATTTACGCAAAAAAAAAGCCTCTAATGAGACTTTTAGCAAAGGTTTTTATTTTTTAATATTCATCCTCATTCCAGAGATAATCCTCGTCGGTTGGATAGTCGGGCCAGATTTCTTCCATCGATTCGTAGATTTCACCCTCGTCCTCAATAGACTGCAGGTTTTCAACTACTTCCAGCGGCGCGCCGGCGCGAATCGCATAATCAATCAGTTCGTCCTTCGTAGCTGGCCATGGCGCATCGCTCAGGTATGACGCCAATTCTAATGTCCAATACATCTTCTGTCGATTTTTAAAGTTTCTGCAAAAATAAATTTATTACTGATATAGTCAAGTAAAATTTGATTTTTTCTTAAAAAAGTCAAGAACGTAGTTTTAAACATCAGTATTTCAGATATTTAAAGGTGTTTTTTTTTAACCGTTAAGTTTGAAGATTAGTCCTTTTGGGGAATCCATTTCACCTCGTCGGCTGAAAGGTCGGCGGACAACTTCCGTGCCAGCACAAACAGGTAATCAGAAAGGCGGTTAAGGTACTTTAAAACCGATGGATCGACGGGCTCAATTTCATTCAAATGGACAGAAAGCCGTTCCGCACGACGGCAAACGCACCGCGCAATATGACAATATGACACGGTTGAGTGGCCGCCCGGCAACACGAAGTGCGTCATTGGCGGCAGGTTTTCTTCCATCGTATCAATTTCGTTTTCAAGTAATTCGATGTCATTTTCTGAAATCTTGGGAATATTCAGGCGTGGTTTGCCATTTTTCAAAACTTCTTTTTGTGGCGGGGTTGCCAAAATGGCGCCTATTGTAAACAACCGGTCCTGAATCCGGATTAAAATGCCCTTATAATTTTGGTTGATTTCCTGGTCGCGGACAAGTCCAATATGCGAATTGAGTTCATCGACCGTACCATAACTTTCTATCCGGATATGGTGTTTAGGGACGCGGTTACCGCCAAATAATGCCGTTGTTCCTTTATCGCCTGTTTTTGTATATACTTTCATGAATGTGGATTTGGGTTTGGCGTATCGCTTTCAATAATCCCATCACGCAGCCTGATCACGCGATGCGCATAAGCTGCAATGTCTTCCTCGTGGGTCACCAGAATGACCGTATTGCCCTGCTTGTGGATTTCGCTGAACAATTTCATGATTTCAACCGATGTTTTACTGTCAAGATTTCCGGTTGGCTCATCGGCCAGAATAATCGACGGCTTGTTGACCAGCGCACGTG
>JAEWLD010000287.1 GCA_023393485.1 Bacteroidota bacterium | reverse complement strand
AAAGCGGTTTTAGCCCGAGTTGCAATTTTGCCTGATTAAAAAAATTGATGTTGCCGCGGAGTTTTTCACGCGTTTGGCCGTCTGATGCAAGCATTTCGTACGCAACAGAAATCGTCGCTAATGAATGCGGCGGCAATCCCGTAGTATAGATAAAGCTTCGTGCGAAATTGACCAGGTAATTTTTTAACATCGCCGATCCCAAGATCGCTGCGCCATGACAGCCAAGCCCTTTGCCGAAAGTCATGATCCGGGCGAAAATCCGGTCGTTGTAAATCTGGGTCATGCCTTCGCCCCGGTCGCCGAAAATCCCGAGCGCATGTGCTTCATCGATAACCAAAAAGGCGTTGTATTTCTCGGATATTTTTATGAGTTGTTCGATATTCGGCGAATCGCCGTCCATTGAAAAAACCGATTCCGTGGCGATGTATATCGCGCCGGTTGTTTGGTGTTTTTCGATTAAAGTCTCCAAATCCTCAAGGTCGTTATGGCCGAACTTATACGATTTCGCAGCCGAAAGCCTGATGCCGTCGCGGATTGACGCATGTGACAACTCATCGAACAAAATCACGTCATTGCGTTGCGGCACTGCGCTGAAAAACCCAAGATTGGCGTCATAGCCCGAGTTGAAAACCAAAGCGCTTTCAGCCGAGTGAAATGCTGCGATCTGCTTTTCGGTTTGCTCATACAACGGGTAGTTTCCGGAAATCAGCCGCGAACCGGTTGCGCCGTTTTGAAGCATATTATGGTCGGTCAAAAATTGATGCGCGGCCTTGAAAATCGCTTCCGACCGGGCAAAGCCGAGATAGTCGTTTGACGAAAAGTCAATCAGGTTGTTGGCATGCGGCAGGTTCCGGAGTGCATGGGCGTCTTTGCGTATGGCGAGCTTGGTCTCGAGTGATGATGGAATTTGTCCCATACGGCAAATGTAACAATTCTTTTCACCACCGCACCCTTCTGTAAAATATCTGTTTCGTGATATAAAATTATTGTTTTTCAATATTTTTTTTACATTTGCTTCATTAAACCTATCGACATGAAAAAACTAAACCTCCTGAAAACTTTAATTGACTTGTTCTTTTATTTTTCCGCTATCGCCGGGGTCGGCATGGTAATCTTTGTGGCGATGGTAGTTGCCGGGCAGGGCGAGGCTATTGACCTCAAGATCGGCGGTCATGAGATTCTGGTCTACGACTGGCAAACGAAGTTACTCATTGTCTTTGGATTGGCAAGTTTCCTTTGCTTTGTCTACGCGATTTTCCTGCTCAGAAAAATAATCGGACACTTTTACCGGCGGCAGATTTTCCATGCCGAAGTCATTAGGTTGCTCAACCGCACCGGAGCAGCTGTGATTGTTTCGACTATATTGGCGCGTGTGCCAATATTTGTCTATGACGCCGCTCACCGGACATCAGCTGGGTTCGAGCTCGAAACCGGCGGGTTTGATTCGCTTGTGAGCACGCTCTGCCTGGGCCTGTTTTTTATGGTATTGAGCGAAGTGTTCAAGATTGCCAAGGGAATGAAGGAAGAAAACGAACTCACGGTATAATGGCGATCATCATCAACGTCGACGTCATGTTGGCCAAAAGGAAAATGCGTTCAAACGAACTCGCCGACCGCATCGGGATAACGACAGCAAACCTTTCGATACTTAAGACAGGCAAAGCAAAAGCAATCCGGTTTTCTACCCTTGAATCAATTTGCAAAGTGCTCGACTGCCAGCCCGGCGACATTATGGAATTCGTACCGGATTGAAAATGGCAGATCAAATCCATTGCGAATCGCCTTTTACCGTTGCATCAAGCAAATCGATTTTGAGCTTTTTGGCCACTTCACGGGCGAACGCAACGGCCGGCACTTTTTTATCGAATCGGTACATTTTGTAGTGCTTGTTGCCTTTGTACCACAGATTGACTTCGAATTGGTCTTTGGCGTTTTTGAATACCGAAACATATTCTAGCGTTGGCACCGTCGTCAAGACATCGCGATGGAACGGTCCGACGCAATATCGCGAAATGAGTTTGTCGTTGTCGGTATCGATCAAAATGGTTTTGGTAACAGAGAAAGCGACGCCGCCGGCTACGCAATAACCGACACCTTTTAATGTCTTGGCTGCAAGAATCCCGGTCTTACTGTTGAATCCGGCATAGTAAAGCAGCTTGAAATCGATATACAGGATATAACAGACGCCTGTAAAAAATGCCGCCGCGACAATGGCTTTCGATATCGGCAATTTCCCTTCGGATACGATAAGCTCGAACTCGGATTTACGCTCCATGTTTCAAATGTAAAAAATTCCGGTCGACTATCGGCGCAGATACAATTTTTACAAATTTTAATATTTTCGATAAATTGCATTTCAAAAATCCGCGACATGGAACTGATTTGCCAAAACTGCGAAGTCAATCTGCAACCTGATTTTCATCATTGCCCGAAGTGCGGGCAGAAAACGAATTTGCATCGGTTAACGCTTCACGATGTATTCCATGATGCGATTCATTTCTTTTTCCACGCCGATAAAAGCCTGTTGACGCTGATTCGGGAATTGGCGAAAAACGGCGGCAAAGTCGCACGCGAATTTGTTGAAGGAAAGCGGAAAAAGTACTTTCCGCCGTTGAATTTCTTTTTGATCGTGGCGGCGATTTATCTTTTTGTCCAGATCAAAACCGATTACCACCAAGAAGTCGACGTGGTAAAAGAGCATCCTGAATTGCTGCAAATGAAAGAAAATCAACGGCAAGTGATGACCGAAGCCTATAAACGCCAACAACGCGCGATACATTTCACCAACCAACATTCCAATACGGTCATGATGGCGTCGCTCCCGATCATTGCCGCGATTTTCTTCTTGTTTTACCGTCGCTTTCCATACAATTATACCGAGCATCTTGCGGCTGGAATGTATATGTTTGGTTTTTATACTTTGGTGTACTCGGCGCTGGATTATTTCGCCCACCTACTGGACATGGACGGCACATCTTACGTCATTTACTGGATTGGTCAAATAATCTATTTTCCGATATTTTACCGCCGATTTACCCTTGGATCCAAAAAACGCGCGTTTGTTGCCAGCCTGACCGTTAGTGTCAGCGTGTTTCTGATCAATGTTATCGCCTTTTGGATCTATATGTTCCTGGTATAAAAAAAGCCCGACTTTCGTCAGGCTTCTTCGGATATATAGACTGGTCTTAATCGACCAGGACAATGACTTTATTGTCATTCATTTCGATGGTTCCGGAATTGATCGCGAGCGTATAAGTATTGTTATCTACTTTGACGAATTTTTCCTGCGCTTCCCGCGAAACCTGAAAACCGCCGGTGACAATCTTGACGATGCCTTCTTTGAGGATCGACACGATCGGCGCGTGATGGTTCAAAATCTGGAAACTGCCATCGACTCCCGGTAGTGTAACCGAAGTTACTTCTCCTTTGAATAATGAAGCTTCTGGTGATACGATTTCTAAAATCATTTGTTTGAAGTTTAAAGTTTGAGGTTTGAAGCGTAACGTCAAACGTCAAACTTCAAACCTTAAACAAGATTATGCTTCGGCCAACATTTTCTGTCCGGCCTCAATCGCGTCCTCGATAGAACCTTTGAGGTTGAATGCCGCTTCCGGCAAGTGGTCGAGTTCGCCGTCCATAATCATGTTGAAGCCTTTGATGGTTTCCTTGATGTCTACGAAAACGCCCGGGATACCAGTAAACTGCTCGGCAACGTGGAACGGCTGAGACAAGAAACGTTGCACACGACGCGCGCGTGATACGGCGAGTTTGTCTTCCTCAGACAATTCTTCCATACCCAAAATCGCGATGATGTCCTGCAATTGCTTGTATTTCTGAAGGATTTCCTTAAC
>JAEWLD010000172.1 GCA_023393485.1 Bacteroidota bacterium | reverse complement strand
CTTTGTACCCCGGAAACAATTGGCCTTTCGGATAATTTGCCAAAGGGCAGACAATGGAAACATCATAATTGTTCTGCCTGAGTTTGAGCGCGAGTTGTTCGATGCGGTTGGCCGCGGCGCCTTTTTCGGGCGGATAATAATTGGATACGATCAGGATTTTTTCCATCAATTGATTAAAATATCGATGATGCGCCGTGAAGCTTTTCCGTCCCAAAGCTCAGGGATACCGCTTTCGCCTTTGCCGTTTTTCAGGAAATCGGCGTAGGCTTTCTCCAGATTTTCAATTGTAATCCCGACGAGTGTATTGGTGCCGACGGTTTGCGTTTCAGGCCGTTCGGTCGTGGTGCGCATCGTAAAACACGGCACTTTCAGGACAGTTGTTTCCTCAGAAATGCCGCCCGAATCAGTGATAACGGCAAAAGCATTTTTGATCAGGAACATAAAGTTGAGATAACCTTGCGGCTCGGTGAAAATGATATTTTTCAAATCGATCTTCTGCTCGCCGAGAATTGCCTTTGTGCGCGGATGGATCGGGAAAATGACTTTTTTGCCTTCGCACATTCTATCAATTCCTTTCAGCAAATCGACGAGTGATTTTTCCTCGTCCACATTTGAGGGCCGATGTAATGTCAAAATCACATAATTGTCTTTTTCAAGACCAAACCTGTCCCAGAAATCCGGCTTTTGAATCCGGCTGAGGTTGCCCAAAAGCGTATCGATCATGACGTTTCCCACAAAGTGTACATTGTTTTTGTCTGCGCCGTATTTCAACAGATTTTCGCTGGCGGTGACTGATGTCGTAAAGAAGTAATCAGTAATGCTGTCAGTCACGATTCTGTTGATTTCTTCGGGCATGTCCATGTCGCCGGAACGAATTCCGGCCTCGACATGCGCAACTTTAGTATGCATTTTCTTGGCGACGATTGCGCAGGCCATCGTTGAATTGACATCGCCGACAACCAAAACCAAATCAGCCGGATAGGCCTCAAGCTCTTTCTCAAACGCAATCATGATTGCCGCAGTCTGTACGGCTTGCGAACCGCTTTTGACTTCAAGATTTGCGTGCGGGAGCGGAATGCTCAATTCCTCAAAAAAAGTATCGCTGAGGTTTTTGTCATAATGCTGGCCGGTGTGCACGAGTCGATAGGAGATGTTTTTCCCGTCCTGTCTTGCCGCCTGAATTGCTTTGATGATCGGTGCAATCTTGATGAAATTCGGCCTGGCGCCGGCAACTATCGTGATTTTCATTTATTTGTCCGTTTTTAGTAACGAAACGAATTGTTTCAGTTTGCCGCTTTTTCCCCGCGCTGAAACAGCCGTTTGGTTGAAATTGAATGTCAGTCCAGGTTCGAGATAGTCGCACAGGATTTTTGAATATAGTGTTTTTTCGTGATTCGATAGCGGCCGGTGGCTGACATATTCAATGTCAAAAGTATCTGTTTTTACTTGTTTGATGATGAATTCGACGACATTTCCATCATCGTCAAAAAGTTTTTTTGTAATTGAATAGAATGTCATTCCGGGCGAACGTTTGCCGCTAGGCAAAATGGCAATGTCGTTGGTACGGCCAATCAGTGTTTTGAGAATCGGTTTTTTTGCGGTGCTTTTTTCATCGAGTACGCCGATGTCATTGACCTCATACCGAATCATCGGATGTGCTTTGTTGTAAAGCGATGTGACCACAATTCGTCCTTGCTGGCCGTTTGGCAGAATATTTCCATGGTCATCGAGAATTTCAACAAAACAGGTTTCGGCATTCACCTGCCACTGGCCTTGTTGGTTTTCAATTGCGATCAAATCGAGTTCGGCTGCGCCATATTCATTGACGATCGGCACACCGAGCCAGTATTCGAGGAATCGTCGGTCGTCGTTAAAAAGCATTTCAGAAGTAGTGATGCAGACTTTCAGTGTCGGGCAAATGTCTTTTAAGATGATGTTTTTTGACCGTAAATGCTTCGCCAGAAGTAAAATCGAATTCGTGTAGCCGTTGATGTAGTCGAACTTTTTTGATTTAAAGACCGCGAGCATCTTATCGATTCCCGAATCCGAAAAATCGAAAATATCAAACCGGTAACGCCGGCTAAAAATGTCCTTGAGTTTCAATTTCAGCCCCGCGGCAAAATCCAATGTCCGGCCATAAAACCTGGCCTGAAGCGATGAATTGTAATCGATGCCGTGCCAATTCCACCGGCGCATGATATTGGCCCAGATCAGCGCGTGACAGAATTTGTCTTTCGCGAATGTCATCGGATCGCCGCTCGAACCCGAAGTTTTATTGATGAAAACGTTTTTGGGCGAATAGCCGGCAGACAATCGCTCAGTGAGCGGACGTTGCAGATCGGACTTTTTCATGATTGGGACGTTTTCCCATTTGTCAATCCGGTCGGTTCCGGCAATACTTTGGTAGAACGGGTTGTTTTGCTGATGAAATTGGAC
Source organism: Bacteroidota bacterium (assembly GCA_023393485.1). Classification (GTDB taxonomy): domain Bacteria; phylum Bacteroidota; class Bacteroidia; order Flavobacteriales; family Flavobacteriaceae; genus Flavobacterium. The sequence goes on along the minus strand of JAEWLD010000172.1, from coordinate 3,165 downwards.
GATTTCGCGCTTTTTGTCCTCGATGAACGTTGAATAGTCATTTTCGGGAATGGCCAAAATTTCGCACAGCTTTTCGCGCGCTTTGCCGATTGGAAAGCCGTTGAGTTTTAGCGATAAGTCGAAAATTTTGAGCACTGTTTATATTTTACTGCGTCGCTGCACTATCCGGTGCTTGAACGTTAGCAAGTTAATTGCGGTTGCACCAGAGGCAATAATCAAAACAACCGGGCCTGGCGCTTTCACGATTTTCCTCAAGCTGTAAAAAAATCTTTTATTGGTGTGAAGCAATACGCGTTTCGATTTTTTTTTGTCCACATTCACCGCAGCAGTTTGCCCGATTTCGCCCTGGCAGTTTCACGGATCTCTCTCGTGGTCAATTGTCTTGGTGTTCTCCAAAAATAGGACTTATCGGAAAACGCTCAAACCCAAAACGAACTTTTTAAAAATTTAAATTTTATTTCAGCGATAAACCGCCTAATTTTGCGCCAACAACAACACAATCATGACAGTATTACTCCTCGGATCCGGCGGACGCGAACACGCGCTGGCCTGGAAAATCATTCAAAGCCCAAAATGTACACAATTGTTCGTCGCGCCCGGAAATGCGGGAACCGCGGTATTGGCTTCGAATGTTGACATTGCCCCGACCGATTTTGATTCGATCAAGGCGTTCGCAATCCGAGAAAGCGTCGATATGGTTGTTGTCGGGCCGGAAGATCCGCTTGTCAAAGGCATTTACGATTTTTTTAAAAATGATGGAGCGCTTGCGCACATTCCGGTTATCGGGCCGTCAAAATTGGGCGCGCAGCTTGAAGGCAGCAAGGAATTCGCTAAACAATTCCTGATTCGTCACAATATTCCGACCGCGGCTTATGACAGTTTTACGAAAGACACTGTTGAAGAAGGCTGTAAATTTCTTGAAACTTTGCAGCCACCGTATGTTTTGAAAGCCGATGGTTTGGCTGCGGGCAAAGGCGTTGTAATCCTCGAGGGTTTGGAAGAGGCAAAAGCCGAACTCAGGTTGATGCTTGTCGGCGAAAAGTTCGGCAACGCGAGCGCAAAAGTGGTCATCGAGGAATTTTTGGATGGCATCGAATTGAGTTGTTTTGTTTTGACCGATGGAAAAAGCTACAAAATTTTACCGACAGCCAAAGACTACAAACGCATCGGTGAAGGCGATACAGGACTCAATACCGGCGGCATGGGCGCGGTTTCTCCGGTTCCGTTCGCCGATGATCTTCTGATGGAGAAAATCGAGACGCGAATCGTAAAGCCAACGATTGAGGGTTTGCAAAAAGACGGCATCGACTATAAAGGATTCGTGTTTATCGGACTGATTAAGGTAAAAGACGAACCGTTCGTAATTGAGTACAATGTCCGCATGGGCGATCCTGAAACCGAAGTCGTGATTCCGCGTTTGCAATCGGACATTATGGAATTGTTTGAAGCCGTCGCAACCCAGACATTATCGCAAGCCACTTTGCAAATCAACCCGCGCAGCGCCGCGACAATCATGATGGTTTCCGGCGGTTATCCAGAAGATTATCAAAAAGGCAAAGTGATTTCGGGATTTGAGAATGTGACCGAATCGATTATTTTCCACGCCGGAACCAAATTCGAAAACGGAACAGTGGTTTCAAACGGCGGCCGGGTTTTGGCTGTGACCTCGTTTGGAGACAGGTTTGATTCGGCCATAAAAAAATCTTACCAAAGCATCGGTTTGATCAGCTTTGATAAGATGTATTTTAGAACCGATATCGGCTTTGACTTGTAATTCAATTAAGCTTAAGCTTTCCGTTTGAAACGAAAATCATTTTGCAGCCAAAGCTGAAAATCTTAAATGAGTTCTTACTTTAAGAATGAATGCGCCGTGGTGTCCTGGTATTCTTCACCGGTGTCTTTGTGCACCTTGAGTTGTTTGCACCAATAGTAAGTTGCGCTTGCGCAGATAGCCATAAAAATCCAGTTCATTGTATTGGCGCCCCACCAGGTTGATGGCTCGAGATGCCTGAAAAAGTCGTACGGCACAAACAAATAGTCTACGAACAACGTCTGGATTCCTTCAAAAAATGCCCTCATTGGAGTTTATATTAGTTATTTTGTATGCGTTATTTTACATTTACAAAAGTATAAAATATCAGCATGTTTACAAGCCTTTTTAGAAAATCTACGCCGCTTAATTATGTTTTGGTCGCTATTGCGGCAACCGTTTTCTTTCTGATGTACCAGTTCGGGCGGCTTTCCGGCGCGAGCCCTGCCGGCGATTGGCTCACGGTATCAGGCCTTTGGGCCGTTATTGTCGGCTCAATCTTCATTACGAATTTTATCGCTAAAAAAAATTCGATTACGCGAAAAAGTGCTTACACGGTTCTTTTCTATCTGATGTTTTTGGTTTTTTTTCCTTCGCTTCTGAATAATCCAAACCTGCTGATTTCAAATTTGTTCGTGATTTTGGCGCTGCGCAGACTGGTTTCGATGCACTCGCTGAAGGCGTCGAAAGAAAAGATTTTTGACGCGTCTTTATGGATTTTTGTTGCCGCGCTGTTTCACTTTTGGGCGATATTGTTTATTGTGCTCGTTTTCATATCGATCATTTTCCACGCTGCCAGCGATTACCGAAACTGGATTTTGCCGTTTATTGCGGGCGCTGCGATTTTGGCATTGTTCGCGCTTTACGCTTTTGTGTTCGATGAAGCGGTTTTCGGACATTTTCTCGCCAGGATGCAAACAGACTTTTCAATCGATTATTTCACCGATCAGACCCAAAACATTGCGTTGTCAGCCTACACTGTCGTAGCTTTATATTTTTCCATGGCGATGATTTTCACGTTGACCAATCGGCCGCTGCAGCTGCAGTCATCGTATAAGCAAATCGTGTTTTCGTTTTTCATCGGGGTGCTGGTTTTTTTGATTTCGCCGGTGAAAAGTAATGATTTGTTGATTTATACGATTGCGCCGTTGTCGTTTATGGCCACAGCGACAATCGAGTACAGGCCGCCGACAATTAAGGAAGACATCATTTTAGGAGTCGTGATCGCTACGGCGATGTTTTTGTTTTTTTTACAGCTTTAGGTTTTTTTGCGGGATTGCCGTAATTCGAGGATTTTGGAAACGGTTATTTTGGAAAGGCAAACCCCAAAGGTTTTCAAAACCTTTGGGGTTTAC
>JAEWLD010000034.1 GCA_023393485.1 Bacteroidota bacterium | reverse complement strand
CCGCCGCCCTTGTCTTTATCCTGATTTATTATATGATGTACGCCTCATGGGGATATTCGGGGCAGTTCAATGAAGAATTGCTCGGCATCAGCATTAAGGTTTGCGTCCTGGGCGCAATCGGCTACCTGCTTCTGGCCTGGGGAATGCTCAATACATTGTATTTATTTACCCTTGGCCAGCCTGCCAAACCCCTGAAGGCAATCATCACGGCTTGTCTGACGAATCTGGTTGTAGGATTCATTTTGAGCAGATTCGTGTCATATGAATACAGCGTGCTGGGAATGGTTTTCGGCGCGGGCGTTTTTATGCTGATGACTTTGCGCGCGAACATGAAGTTTTTCAACAACCTCGATTATCACTATTATGCGGCTTATTAATCTGTTCCTTTTTCTGTTGCCGTCGGTATTGGTGCCGCGGATGTTCGCCGCAGGTAAAGCCAGCGTGCTGGTTTGCTATGGCCGGCTTGAACCCGAATTGGTCAAAGGCTACAGCTGCGTGATCGTTGACCAGGGAAATTACACCCAGGCCGAAGTAAGAAAAATCAAGTCGCAGAATGAAAAAGTGCTGGCCTACATCAGTCTTGGCGAGGTCAACGCGCACGCCAAACATTACGGCTTGCTCAAAAACAATACGGTCGGCAGGAATGCGACCTGGGACAGTTATTATCTCGACCTGACATCCGAAAAGACAATTGATGTTTTGATGGACGTGATTTCAGAATCGATTGACCAGGGTTACGATGGTTTTTTTCTGGACAATTTTGATAATTTCGGGCCGTGGGGAAAACAAGTATCGCAAAAGGATTCGCTTGTTTCACTGGTCAAAAAGATAAGCGAAAAGTATCCGCATCACACATTCCTGCAAAATTCAGGACTCGACCTGATAGCCGAAACCGCGCCTTATGTGGATGGCATTGTCACCGAATCGGTCGCGACGGATTATTCGTTCAAAGAGAAAAAATACCAGCTGCGCGCAGCAAACGACTTCGAAAAACGTTTGGCCCGGCTGACGGCAATCCATGAAACTTATAACTTGCCGGTCTCGCTGATCGAATATGCCGATACCAAAGTTTTGCGCGATGCAACCGAAAAACGGCTCAAACGAACCGGATTCGATTATTTTATCGGCCGGATTGATCTGCAAACCATTCCACAATTCGATAATTAACTGACCGAAATGATACTGACCAGCTCCATAATATTGGGATTCATACGGGTGTGCTTCATGCTCCTGGTTCTGTATTATTTGAACCGCAAGCTCGTTAATCCTTCGCCGACGAACAATTTTCTGGAATTCCTCGTCAACCAGTGGTTTAAATACGGCAGCCTGATTGGCATTATTGTTTTTGTCACTGTCCAGTTGAGTATTTATACGCTGATCAATTGTGTTTTGCTATTGGTCGTGGTGATTGTTGTCGACTATGTCGGCCTCAGGGATTTAAGGCGTTTTCGTGAGTATGTGGATGACGTTTCGCGGCGCAATATCTACAACACGATAAAGTCAATCGAACTCAAACGCCCAATTCTCTCGTGGTTTGCGGTCAGGCGTCTGTCCGGAAGCAAGCCGCAAGGCTGGCTGGTTTTCATACTCGTCGTGGTTTTGGCCGCGATTACTTTCGGCAGCCGCTATTACTTCTTCAGATATGACCAGTATTCGCTTTCGGGCGTCTGGATTGCCGACCTGCAAAAGGTCATCGATTTTGACTCACAGATTTGGTTTCTCAATGATACTGCGGTCAATGGCGATTTGGCATTCGTCAACTTCTATAGCAAAATGGCCAACGTCAGCCCAGAAATTGCGCTGCAGTCAATGGGATTGTTAGAATCGACTATGCTCAGCATCATGCTGTTTTGGGTAATCCGGAAAATTTCGCCGTCGGACAGCATTGCGCCAATCGTTGCCGCATTGTCATTTGCGCTTGCTTATACGCTGATGCCGACCAATATTTACTTTTTGCTTCAGAACCGTCCGATTTTCCTGGCCATCAGTTTCGGCTTGCCGGTAATGGTATTTTTGCTCAGGCCGAACCTGCTCAAATACCGCAAAATCAATTATCTGTTCAGCATTATGGCCGCGTTTGTCACTATCGGGCTTGTTGATTTGTTTACGCTGTACATTTTGTTTCCGCCATTTTTGTTGCTCGGCGGGCTTTTTACACGCAGGAAGTCAATGCGTTATTATGGCGTCGGCGTTATTGCGTACCTCATGGCATGCGCCGTCGTGCTCGCGATTTACGCGTTGATTTGCCTGTACTTTGGCGCCGATCTCGGCATTTTCCTGCATTCGAATTTACTTTCAGTGAGTTCGTATACCTATATTCCGCAGTTGCTGATCCCGTTTGAGAACCTGATCGATTATTACCAGCTTAGCACGGTCGTTTCGATGGTTTTGCTGTTGAAATTCGTCTTTTATGACAAGGAGAAAAATTGGGGCGCGGCAGTTGCGTTTTTGCTCTACTTCAATCTTTTGGTGTTACTGAGCAAAATCAACAACGAATGGATTGACGGCGATTTGATGAAGCAGGCGCTATCTGTGTTCATGGCTGTTGTCATCGGAATCAACGTCGCGGTAATCATCAGGCTTTTCAATCCGCTCACCGTAAAACTCAATAGGCTAAACCCAATTGCCGTTGCCGCTACCGTAGCCGGCATGCTGTATCTGGCGGTCTATTACCAAAAAGATACGATTTCCAAACTCACTTTGGCAGACACCACGCCAAAACAAGTCCTCGATGCTTATGACAAGATTTCACGGACTTACTTTCCGTTTTCCTACGCGGTTGTCAATGATTATACGGCGCAGACCATCAGTACGAACAAGCATTTCTTTGTAAACTATGCCGATTTCATGAACGATTATCCGGCGCTCGACTCGATTTATTTCAAAAACCACGATAACCCCAAATTTTTCAAAAAACATCCGGAATATGTGCTTCCTAAAAGCGTGCTGTTATTCATATTTAACGGTACGCCCGACATGTACGGCGAAGAAAACGGTGATATTTCGCCGGCGCTGATGAAGCAGATGGATATGCTCAAAAAACGTGGACGCAAAATCGGCGTTTTCTACACCAACAAAAATGTCAAGGTGTATGAAATCGTCAATGAAGCCTACCAGAGCAAAGTCCCGGATCTAATTTTTTAACCAATGAAGCAGTTTAAACCGATTCACGCATCCCGTCTGTTGTTGGCTTTGCTCATCGCAATAACCGTTACCGGTTGCGGAAAATGGGACAACCTCGACGCCGATGATTTTGATTTCTTCGGCAGCGATGAGAAAAAAGACTTCGCGATGCGCACCTATTCGTTGCCAGGCATGTCACAGACACCGCTTGTTGAATTCCTCGTTGATCCGGCCAACCAATACAGCCGCGACTATGAAAAAAACATCCGCAAGACCTGTGATTACACTAAACTGCCATACCGCGCCGTCGATATCAAGGATTGGAGCACTTCGCCGGTTATCCCGACATCGACCCGCGTCCTGATTGTGGTCGACACCAAAAAATTAAGCCAGTCATCACTGAACAAACTTGTCGATTTTGTAGCCGCCGGAGGTACGGTTTTCATACCATTTGCCAATGAAGACAGACGTGCCGGCTTTCTGCTTGGCTTTAAGCC
>JAEWLD010000055.1 GCA_023393485.1 Bacteroidota bacterium | reverse complement strand
ATTTTCAGCAAAAGATTTATATGTATTCGGTTAAAGTTTTTCGGGTTTTTGCAATTTCGCGATCAAAGGCATGGCAGGTCGTCGAGCACACCGGCGCAAGCTCTTGTGTTACTTTGCCTCACGCGGCGATATTGTCACAAATTGTAGCAGTGAGCTAAAATAAGCCTTGGCGGCAGGCGATTACCTTGTAGAGCAAAGCTTTACACCTCGCTCTTTTAGCATAAAATTATAAATCCAACCGTCATTTTATTCCTAAATTTAATATCCTCCAACCCAACACTATGAAAAAATATAAAATAGGAATTATCGGCTATGGCGGATTTGGCCGCTTCCTCCACCACTGGTTTAGCCGATTGCCGAATGTCGAAGTCATTGCAGTTGCCGATCACGGCCATCATACGAAAGATACGACTGCCTGTCACGTCTACGCAAATTGGAAAGACCTTTTAAACGACCCCGAAATAGAAATCGTCAGCATTGTGACGCCGCCTGCGCTCCATGCCCAGATGGCGTGCGCGGCGATGCAGGCCGGCAAACACGTGATGCTTGAAAAGCCCGTTGCTTTGACAGAGGAAAGTGCGCAGCAAATCCTCGCTGTCCAAAAAGAAATAGGCAAGGCCATCACGGTGAATCACATGATTCGGTACAACCCAATTATCCGAACCGTCAAAACAATCGGACAAAGCGGCGTACTTGGGAAGTTGCGGCATGCCGTAGTAAAAAATTACGCACAGGATGAGGCGTTGCCAACCGACCATTGGTTTTGGTACCCCGAAATGTCAGGCGGAATTCTCGTTGAACACGGCGTGCATTTTTTTGACATCGTCAATATGCTCAGCAACCAACAGTATACCGAGGTCTGCGGGATGTCCGATGCCCGAAATGAATCGCAGCGCGACCGGGTAGCCGCGATGGTCAAGTATGACCAAGGCCTGATTGCCAGTTATTATCATGCGTTTTCAGGTCCCGGAATTTTTGAAGAAACGACCATTGAACTGGTTTATGATCTCGCCCGATTCGAAATCAAGGGTTGGATGCCACTCAGCGGAACCGTCAAGGCGATGGTCAACGACGGCATGAAAAATCAACTTGGGAATCTTCCCGGCTGGGAAATTATTACTAGCGATTCCCTGGCATCAGCCCAGGACAGCTCACGACCCGAGGGCTGGGGCGCAACCGAACAAGCCGAGCCAATTGCGGCCAACCTGATCAATTTTGGCGGTGTCGGCTATGATGTCGACCAGCTGGTTTCAGCAACCTTTAAAATTTCGCAGTCAAAAGGCGATGTCTATGGCAAATGCGTCCAGTCGACGCTAACTGATCTGATCGAAAAAATTGAAAATCCCGATCATAAAATGGTGGTGACAATTGAAGATGGCATTGAGGCCTTGAGAGTTGCTCTTCGGGCAACGCGAGTGGATTAACAGGTTGAGAGTCTCGATAATGTGAAACCTTCGGCTAATATGATGTCATCGGTCATCCACAAGCCTTTCAAGCCTGTAAAATCAATCTCATTTACGAAAGGAATTATTTTAGATACGGAAGTTTCCGATGTAAGGCGGTAGCGGTACTACTTCCTCTTTACCAATGGCTGATTCAACCCATTGACCGTATTATTAATCACAATATACCCCGGCTGGTTCCTAAAAAGCTGCGTCAGGTTGCGGCAGCCAAAATCCCGGGCATCGAAACTCGGATCGATTTTTCTAAGGTTGATCCCAATCTGTGAAACCGTGGCTTCATCGTCTTCGCCGACCGAAATTTCAAAAGCCTTGTCCAGGTTTTTAAGGTTGCTTTTCTGCGGTTCAGGCGACTTTTCTTCGGGCGATGATCGGGTTTTGCCACGTTGTTTTTTAACCGGTTCATCTTTAATATCTGGCGAAATGTTTTCGCAAAACGTAAAGACTTCGCACGACTGGATAAATGCCATTGGCGTTGATTTGCGCCCGATGCCCATGACGAAAATCCCGTGTTCGCGGATGCGTTTGGCCAGCCCGGTGTAATCGGAATCACTTGAGACGATGCAGAAGCCGTCGATATTTTTCTCGTGGAGAATGTCCATCGCATCGATGATCAGCGAACTGTCTGTTGAATTTTTGCCTTTCGTATAGGCGAATTTTTGGATCGGGTTGAACGAATGAAGATTGATAGTGTCTTTCCAGCCTTTCATTTGGGCTGTTGTCCAATCGCCGTAAATCCTGCGGATGGTTGCCTTGCCATACTTTGCGACCTCTTCGAGAATTTCCTTGAGCAATTTGGGTTGGGCATTATCACCGTCTATCAGGACGGCTATGTTGAAATTTTTTTGCATATTATTTAATGGGCCATTTAGGCAGTAAGTAATTTATGTCAAGATACGGTTTTTGGCCTTCGCCACAAAAAAACCGCGCGATGGCGGTTTTGGAAACTAATTGATAATCTGCGCGATTGCTTTGCTGATGCCTGCGTTCTCGGTTTTCAGCATCTGCCTTCGCAAATCGACCTTCAATAACCTGAAGTCGTAATCGTCCAACTTTTTAACTTCACGCCGAACCTCGTTTGCCAAGGTAAACTTATATGGCGTCGCTTTTAGTTTTTTTACAATCTCGTCAGCTTCCATAAGAGCGGTTTTTTGGTTATCTGTCTAAGTTACAACTTATTCGCAGCCGGTTTCGCAAACAGATTGTTAAATCATTGGCTACCAATCGGCCTTTCTGAAATAGAGCCCGCTTAGATCGAGCAAAAAATCTGCTTTTGAAGGTTCGGCTTTCCAGTCATTGTTGAGGGTTTTTTGAATCAGCTTTCCTAGCGCCCTGAAATCGGTAGGCTTCACGGCATAAAACGATGCGCCGCATTTAAAACAGTAATCGATGTTCTGCGGATTCGTGCTTGTGCTCAGGACGATCACCGGTATGTTCTTCAGTTTTTTGTCATGTTTGATCTCGGCGAGGCAATCAAAGCCAGATTTCCTTGGCATATTGAGATCGAGAAAAATCATGTCAGGATGTCTATCTACTGTTGTAAGCGCTGTCATTAACGATACGCCGTCCTCGAACGTTTTAAGCGACGCGGCGTTTGCGGTCTCGCGAAGTGCCAACTCAAACAACTCGCGGTCGTCGGAATCGTCGTCAGCTAAAAAAATCAATATGTTGGAAATATGGGTCATTGGCGCGGAATTTTAAAGTAAGACAGATTTCAATTCCGGCGCTAGGTAGGCGAAATCAGGTAGGATGACAATTTATCTTGCTGAACGGTCGGCGATGACCAGTCCATTTGGATAATTTCGGTTAGAAGCGCTTTCAAATCCAGAAACGAATTGGGCTTTATAGCGTAAAACGTCGCTCCAAGATCAAAGGCGTTGGCAATGATGCTTTGCTGGTCGGCGCTGCTGAAAATGACAATGCTCAGTTTGCCGATAGGAACTGGGAATTTCCTGATTTCGGCCAGACATTCAAATCCATTTTTCAAGGGCATCCGCAGATCGAGAAAAATAACTTCGGGCAATGGGCCAATGCCTTGGTTAAGCCGGTCAATCAGTTCAGCACCATTGCTGAAACGCGACAGCACGATTGACCCTGACAATTCAATCAGCATCTCCGAGAAAATCTCGCGATCGTCTTCATCGTCATCTGCGATAAAAAAATGCCTGGGAAAATTCTGGGCGTCCATTGCTGTATATTTTAACTTTAAAAAACATTTGACTTGAATTTAAGGATTCGCAAATGTTTATATAAAATATAAGCGTCTGAAAATAGATAAATTTGAACGAATAATATTGGCAAGCTACACATAGCATCCGGATATTCCTAATAAATTTCGGTTTGTTGGCAAAACAATAACAGAAACACCAATAGGAAATTTGCGTCGAATGCCAATTTTTTTAACTTACCGATTAAACACCACCTATATGAAAAACAAGTTATTACGGATGGACAACGTCGGGATTGTGGTTGAATCGCTGGATACAGCCATCGAATTCTTTACCGAACTCGGACTAAAACTCGAAGGACGTGCGATGATTGAAGGCAACTGGGCAGGACGTGTTACCGGCTTGGGCGACCAAACCGTCGAAATCGCTATGATGGCAACGCCCGATGGCCATAGCAAACCCGAGCTTTCGCGGTTTATAACGCCTGACGTCACATCAGATCATCGCACCGCACCGGTCAATGCCCTGGGTTATCTCCGATGCATGTTCGCTGTTGCCGACATCGACGACACAGTTGAAAGGTTGACAGCCATTGGCGGTTCGCTGGTTGGCGAAATCGTCAATTACGAGAATGTCTACCGGCTGTGTTATATGCGCGGGCCTGAAGGAATCCTGATAGGGTTGGCCGAAGCGCTTCGGTGACTATTTCCGGGCGTTTTTCAAAAAGCTGGGTTTGTAGTCAACTAAAAATTCGCTCTTGGGAATCTCGAGAGCCCAATCGTGATGAAGTACTTTTTTGATCAATTTGGTCATCGAATAATAGTCGGGCGGTTTGACCGCGTAAAACGCAGCACCATATTTATAACAATAATGGATGTTTTGCGGATGCGTACTCGTGCTCAGGATGACCACGTGAATATCTTTAAGCATTGAATCGCCTTTAATTTCTGCGAGGCACTCAAAACCCGACTTGCGCGGCATATTCAAATCCAGAAACAACACATCCGGAAGCGGCCGGTTGCGATTGAGCGTTTCCATCAATTCCACGCCGTCGTCGAACGCCTTGAAGAAAACGGTATCGCTGACTTCGCGTATCGCCTGACGAAAAATGTCCTGATCGTCCAGGTCGTCTTCAGCCAAAAAAATACAGCGGTCAATCATAACAGTAGGATTTCTATTAAAGTTACGATATTAATTTGCTGGATGAAGCGGTGGAATTCCTAACTTGAGGTTAAAGTTTGGGCTGTTAGGATTCGCCGGACCAGGCTTTTATGACTTCTGAAAAGCGATTAAATGACAGCCACTGGCAATCCTGCTTTTAATTACCTTCGGTCAGTTCGGCTGCGTTTCGGGTCAAATGCCGAGGAGGAGGTATCGCCTGCAAAAAAAAAGGGACAAACTTGCGTTTGTCCCTTCATATCTGTCTGAAAGACGATTATTCTTCTTTCTTCTCTTCAGAAGCTTCATCAGCAGCCGGAGCTTCAGGAGCAGCAGCTTCAGGAGTTTGCTCCGCCTGTTCGCTAGCGCTCGAGTCAGCAACGGTCTCTTCAACTGCAGGAGCTTCAACTTCTGCAACCGGAGCAGTCTCTTCAACTTGTGCTTCAGCTTTCGGCTCTTCAACTGGTGCAACCGGTGTCTCAGCTTTAGGAGCAGCAGTAGTAGCGCCAGCTTTTGCTTTGCCACCACGACGGCTACGGCCTTTTTTCTCTTCTTTCTTACCGCCTTTGTAGATTTCGTTGAAGTCTACCAGTTCGATCATCGCCATGTCGGCGTTGTCGCCCAAACGGTTGCCCAACTTGATGATACGTGTGTATCCGCCCGGACGGTCGCCAACTTTGGCGGCTACGTCGCGGAACAAATCGGTAACCGCATATTTGTTGCGCAGTGAAGCGAATACGATACGACGGTTGTGGGTCGTGTCTTCTTTTGATTTGGTGATGAGCGGCTCAACATACATTTTCAAAGCTTTAGCCTTGGCTACAGTGGTGTTGATGCGCTTGTGCTCGATCAAAGTGCAAGCCATGTTCGCCAACATCAGTTTCCTGTGACCAGCCTGCCTGCTTAAGTGATTGATTTTTTTTCCGTGTCTCATTACTCTTATTTTTTACCAGCCCAAGGACTAGTCTTTATCTAATTTATATTTGCTCAGGTCCATTCCGAAAGTCAGGTTTTTGTTCGCTACCAGCTCGTCGAGTTCAGTAAGCGACTTCTTGCCGAAGTTGCGGAATTTCATCAGGGCGTTCTTGTTGAAAGAAACCAGGTCGCCAAGAGTGTCTACTTCTGCGGCCTTCAAACAGTTCAAAGCCCGTACGGACAAGTCCATGTCGACAAGTTTGGTTTTCAAAAGTTGACGCATGTGCAGCGACTCCTCATCGTAAGATTCAGTTTGTGCGATTTCGTCAGCCTCGAGGGTAATCCTTTCGTCAGAGAACAGCATGAAGTGATGGATCAACACTTTTGCAGCTTCGGTAAGCGCGTCTTTAGGGTTGATCGATCCGTCGGTCTTGATTTCAAGAACGAGTTTCTCGTAGTCGGTTTTTTGCTCGACACGGAAGTTCTCGATGGCATACTTCACGTTCTTTACCGGAGTAAAGATTGAATCAGTGAAGATGGTGCCGATGGCCGCATTTTGCTTTTTGTTCTCTTCAGCAGGAACATATCCGCGTCCTTTTTCGATAGTAAGCTCGAAATTGAGGCTGATTTTGCTGTCCATGTTGCAGATGACCAAATCCGGGTTCAAAACCTGGAAACCAGAAATGAATTTCTGGAAGTCGCCTGCTGTCAGCTGCTCTTTTCCTGATACTGAAATGGTGACAGTTTCGTTGTCAACATCTTCGATCTGGCGCTTGAAACGCACCTGCTTCAAATTCAGGATAATCTCGGTTACAT
>JAEWLD010000244.1 GCA_023393485.1 Bacteroidota bacterium | reverse complement strand
ATTTGTGGTTGTATGAGATGGAGTCGAGTGACGTGAATTGGATGTAGTCAATTGATAATTAACAATTAATAATTGGCGACAACTTGAGGAATGTTGGGACTCTCAAACACATCTCATATAGTATTGAAAAAAAGGGATTAATGTCACGGCTACAAAAATCAAAATAATTATTAATTGTTAATTATTAATTGTTAATTAATATGAAGCACTGGATCGAAGCCGCGCGTCTGCGCACCTTGCCACTCTCAGTTTCCGGAATTATTCTCGGCAGTTTTTATGCGATGTCGGAATCGGTTTTCAACTGGAAAATAGTCATTGCGGCGTTGTCTACTACACTGTTGCTGCAAATTCTTTCAAATTTTGCGAACGACTATGGCGACGGCATCAAAGGAACCGACAACGATGACCGGATCGGGCCAAAACGCGCCATCCAAAGCGGTGCGATTTCACCTGGGGCGATGAAACGCGCGCTTTACATCACGTCACTGCTGACGATGTTTTCGGCCATTACGCTGATTTATGTTTCGTTCAAAGGGACAAATCTTGTCTATTCTATTTTCTTTTTGCTGCTCGGTGCTTTGGCGGTTGCCTCGGCGATTCGCTACACTGTCGGCAACACCGCGTACGGCTATCGCGGTTACGGCGATATGTTTGTCTTTGTGTTTTTTGGCCTGGTTTCGACCCTCGGCGTTAGTTTCATGATTCTGAAGGAAATCGATCCGCTTTTGATTTTGCCTGCGGTTGCCATCGGTTTTTTGAGTGTCGGCGTATTGAATCTTAACAATATGCGCGACGAAGAATCAGACCGCATGGCCGGAAAAAACACGATCGTCGTAAAAATCGGCGGCGCAGCTGCTAAAAAATACCATTATTTCCTGGTGATTTCTGCCATGATTTTATTTGTTGTCTTTACCGTTATGTTCGATTTTTCAAAAGACAACGATCCGGAACGATTCAATTTTGACTTGTATTTTTTTGTAATCGTCTATATTCCGCTCGTCAGGCATTTACTGCGCGTGAAACGGGCAACGCAGCCGCGGATGCTTGATCCCGAATTGAAAAAACTCGCCATTTGCACCTTTCTTATTTCGGTGATATTGGCGCTGTCATTGATCTACTTCTTTTCTGACGTCATCGTCCAGATTATCAACGCTACATCAAACCAACTCAACGCATAATTATGAAAATTACATTTTACGGGCATGCATCGCTCGGCATTGAAGTCGGCGGCAGGCATTTGATTGTCGACCCATATATTTCGGCCAACCCGAAAGCCTCGCACATTGATATCAATTCGCTTCAGGCCGATTATATTCTGGTGACGCACGGCCATGGCGATCATGTACTCGACGTCGAGGCGATTGCAAAACGTACCGGCGCTGTAATCGTGTCAAATGCCGAAATCACTGATTATTACGCCAATAAAGGCTTTAAAACGCATCCGCTCAATCACGGCGGCAGCAAAGTGTTTGATTTTGGAAAGGTGAAATATGTCAATGCGATCCATTCGAGTTGTCTTCCTGACGGAACATATGCCGGAAATCCGGGCGGTTTTGTCATCGAGGGCGAACACAAAAACATCTACATTGCCGGCGATACCGCGCTCACCATGGACATGAAGCTGATTCCGATGCGCACCAGACTTGACCTGGCGATTTTCCCGATCGGCGACAATTATACGATGGATGTCGACGATGCGATCATTGCCTCTGATTTCGTTGAATGCGACAAAGTTTTGGGTTACCATTATGATACCTTCGGCTATATCATGATCGATCGTGAAAAAGCGATCAAGAGGTTTTACAACAAAGGCAAGGATTTGATGTTGCTCGACATCGGCCAATCAATAGATCTCTAATTCAATTATCAATTGTCGATTTGAAAGCTTCGTATAAAAAATACGTCCTCAACTTCAAACGGCCTTCGGGAACATCGCGCGGCGTGATGACCGAAAAGGAAACTTATTTCCTGATTCTTGATCGGGACGGCAAAACCGGAATAGGCGAGTGCGGGCTTCTGCGCGGCCTGAGTGTTGACGATCGCGATGATTACGAAAGTAGACTACAATGGGTTTGCGACAACATCGGTTTGGGCGAAACTGTGCTTTGGGAATCGCTGATTGAGTTTCCTTCGATCCAGTTCGGCGTTGAGACCGCTTTTAGATCGATTGACGGTGAAACGCCGTTTCTGCTTTTTCCTTCGGCCTTTACAAACGGTCAAAAAAACATCGCGATCAACGGCTTGGTCTGGATGGGCGAGCCCGATTTCATGCGACGGCAAATTGAAGAGAAACTGGCGGCTGGATTCAATTGCATCAAACTCAAAATCGGGGCGATTGATTTTGACAAAGAGTTGGAGTTATTGCATTTTATACGCGATAATTTTGATGCCGATACCGTTGAGATCCGCGTCGATTCGAACGGCGCTTTTACGTCTGAATCTGCTTTAGATAAATTAATTCAATTATCTGAATTTAAAATACATAGCATCGAGCAACCTATTGCAAAAAATCAACATGACAGCCTGTCAGTTTTAGTAAAATCATCGCCAATCCCGATTGCGCTCGACGAAGAGCTGATCGGCCTGTTTTCGGTTGCCGAAAAACGGCGCCTGCTCGAAAAAATCCGTCCGCATTACATCATTTTAAAACCAAGTCTCGTTGGTGGTTTTCGCGGTTGTTCAGAGTGGATTGAAATAGCAGAAACACTTAATATCGGTTGGTGGATCACTTCGGCGCTCGAAAGTAACATCGGGCTTAATGCGATCGCGCAATGGACTTTCCTTCAAAGCAACCCAATGCCGCAAGGGCTTGGCACCGGCGGACTGTATGCCAACAATTTTGACTGCCCGTTGACCGTTACCGGTGGCCAATTGCACTATGACAAAAGTCAGCCCTGGAAATCCGATAGATTACTTAATGATGTTTGATTTTGGCGCGCCGTCGAGCGTGAATTCATCAATCCAGTCCAAAGACCGCAGTTCGGATACTTGATTTTTGTCATTCATCGTCACCCGCAATTCCTTGTTCGCGATTTTCTTTTCGTAGTTCGCCTTGAAGCGGTAGATGTTGGTTTTGTTTTTTTTGTCGCGGACCACTTCAATAAACGTCACGCCTTTAAAATCGCCATATTTTAGTTGGAAATTGTGACAGGTTTTGGTCAGCCTTTCGGGTGTGGCTTTCTTAATGACCTTTTCGGTCGCTTCTTCCAGTGTAAACGGCTTGAATCGCGAGGTATTGCATGCCATCAAAACGCGACGGCCGAGATCGTAGGCTTTGTCTTTTTGGGCCTGGTCTACTTTTTCAGGCAATATTTTCGTCACTTTTGGCTCGGCTGGCCTGGTCGTGGCTGTCGTCGCCGTTTTTTTCGATTTACAACCCGCAAGGGCAAGCATGCAAACCAGTGCGAATAATGCTGCTTTTTTCATTGTGTTCATTTTAGTTTTAGCAATAGGTTGGGGTCGGGGCAATTTTTAATGTAATAAGGCAGATCCTCATGGCTACAAACGCCCGGATAATCGCCAAAATTGTTTTCAATATCATGAATGATCTGGAAATGCAAATGCGGTGCATAATCACCGTTTACCGAAGCATCGCCAAGCATTGCCATTTGTTCACCGGCATTGAACACGTCGCCAATTTCGATCTCTTCTATACTCGAGAGGCTCAAATGGCCATACAGGCTATAAAACCGCCGCCCGCTTAATTCGTGCTCCAGGATGATAGTCGGGCCGTAATTGCCAAGACCCGTATTGTAATCAAAACTGTGGACTTTTCCCGCGAGTGCCGCGAAGACTTTCGTGCCGGCATTGGTCCAAAGATCGATACCGATGTGTACGTCGCGCTGTTTTGAATCACCGTCGTTAAAAATAGTGCTGCGCCGGTATAGGTTACGCTTTTCGAGGTAGCCGCCGTACGCTACCATTGCGTGGTTCGCCCTGCAGCAATCGTCGATGTAATGCTGCCATTTTCTGGCATCGGCATCTATTGGCAAACCGGGATTGTCTGCTGAAAGGTCAAGTCTTACATAAGTGCCATCGCCGTCGATTACTTTTGCAGCCGGCAATGATTCCAATATATTTTCGAGCATTTACCAGGTTTTATCAACCCAATTTAAATAAAAAAACCAACATTTTTGATGTTGGTTTTAACACTTTAGAAGAATTTAACGTTTACTTTTTGGTAGCGTCAATATTGACTTCTGTGTTTTTTTCTCCGTTTTTCGAACTGACGTTGACGCCGTCAGAGCTTACGCTGACCGAAGTTCCGTCAGGGTTTTCGTCGTGAACTTCTTTGACGACTGTATCAGGCGCTTCCGGGGTAACGACCTCGGTTTCCTTGATTACGTCAGTGTCTGATTCAACAGTCTTTTCTTTTTTCTCGCAAGCGACCATCGCCAACACGGCAAGGCCCGACAAAAGGAATTTTTTCATGATAAATTGTATTAAGTTAAATTTGGTTTTGCGGCTTTCAAAACATATGCCAACAAAAAATCGCTACCTAAAAGATAGCGATTTTTTCTTAAACGCAATTATTTTTTAATACAACGCCGGATATTTATCGGGATTGTCCTCGCTGATCATCGCATAAACCTTCTCGTAGATGTCTTCAACCGAAGGCTTTGAGAAATAGTCACCGTCTGTGCCATAGGCCGGACGATGGGCTTTTGCGGCCAAGGTCTGCGGCTTGCCATCAAGAAGCCTATAAGCATTCTGCTCATCGATCACTTGTTGCAGTATATAGGCCGATGCGCCGCCCGGAACATCTTCGTCGACAACAAGCAAACGGCTGGTTTTTGCAACGCTTTTCGCAATGTCGTGATTGACATCGAAAGGCAAAAGTGATTGTACGTCGATAATTTCACAATCAATCCCGATTTCAAGCAATTCCCTGGCAGCCTGTTCAACCAGTCGCAGCGTAGAACCATAAGAAACAATTGTGATGTCTTTTCCTTCTTTTATGGTTTCCACCACACCGATCGGCGTTTTGAATTCGCCGATATTCAAAGGCATTTTTTCCTTAAGTCGATAGCCGTTAAGACATTCAACGACGAGCGCCGGTTCATCGGTTTCGAGCAATGTATTGTAAAAACCCGCGGCCTTGGTCATATTTCGCGGAACCAAAACATGAATGCCACGAATCGCGTTGATGATCATTCCCATTGGCGAACCCGAGTGCCAGACGCCCTCAAGCCTGTGCCCGCGCGTACGGATGATCAGCGGCGCTTTTTGGCGGCCTTTTGTACGATATTGCAATGTCGCGAGGTCGTCGCTCATAATCTGGATTGCGTATAGCAAGTAATCAAGGTACTGGATTTCAGCGATAGGGCGCAGACCGCGCATTGCCATGCCGATTCCCTGGCCTAAAATCGTCGCTTCGCGGATACCGGCGTCGGCCACGCGCAATTCACCGTATTTTTCCTGCATGCCTTCCAATCCTTGGTTGACATCGCCGATGTTGCCTGAATCTTCGCCAAAAACCAGCGTTTCCGGATATTTGGTAAAAATCGCGTCAAAGTTGTCGCGGATGATCATACGGCCGTCGACGTCTTCTGCATCGTCAGCATAAGTCGGCAATACTTCCTTTACCGAGGAGGCATTTTTGTCTGATTGCGAAAACAGGTGCGAGCTGAATTTTGGTTGGATTTTTTCGATATAGGCGGCGATCCAGGACGATAATTGTTTTTGACCCGGTTCGCCGATCAGCATCCGCAAGGTTTTCCGCGCGGTTGAAATTATGTCTTTGCGGATCGGTTCCTTGATTTCCTTTAAATCGGAAGCGAATTTATTGATGAAAACTTTATTGTCACTGCTACCGGCAATTGTCTCAAGCAAGGAGACAAGTTCGGCCTGTTCGTCCTTGATTTCACTGACAAAGGCGTTCCACGCGGCTTTCTTGCCTTCAAGTACTTCTTTTTTTATTTCGGCTTCGAGCTCGTCAAGCGTTTCACTTGTTGCGAGGTTAAACCCGATCATCCATTCACGCATTTTTTTGATGCAATCGAAATCGCTTTCCCACTGCAATCGTGCAGCGTTTTTATATCGCTCGTGCGAACCTGAAGTGGAATGGCCCTGTGGTTGCGTCAATTCTATGACGTGGATCAAAACAGGGACGTGCTCATCGCGCGCAATTTGCCCCGCTTTTTCATAGGCTGCGACAAGCTCGGCATAATCCCAGCCTTTGACGCGGAAGATTTCATAACCTTTGTTGTTTTCGTCGCGTTGGAAACCTTTGAGGATTTCCGAAATATTTTCTTTTGTGGTTTGGTGTTTCGCATGTACCGAAATCCCGTATTCATCATCCCAGATGCTCATCACCATCGGCACCTGCAACACGCCGGCGGCATTGATGGTCTCGAAGAACAAACCTTCGGAAGTACTCGCATTTCCGATTGTTCCCCAGACAACCTCGCTTCCCAACAGCGAAAAATTTGTGGCGTTGTTGATTCCGGAAACCTTGCGATAAATTTTTGAAGCCTGCGCCAGGCCGAGCAAACGCGGCATCTGTCCAGCGGTAGGCGAGATGTCGGCGCTCGAGTTTTTTTGGCGCGTGAGGTTTTTCCACGAGCCGTCTTCATTGAGACTGTGCGTGGCGAAATGCCCGCCCATCTGTCGTCCTGCAGACATTGGGTCGTGCGCCAAATCAGTGTGGCCATATAATCCGGCGAAAAATTGCTGGATGTTCAAATGGCCGATTGCCATCATAAAAGTTTGGTCGCGATAGTAGCCTGAACGGAAATCACCGTTGCGGAAGGCTTTTGCAAGAGCCAGTTGCGGCACTTCTTTTCCATCGCCGAAAATCCCGAACTTGGCTTTTCCCGTCAAGACTTCGCGCCTACCGAGCAGGCTGCATTCGCGGCTTGTGACTGCAATCCTGTAGTCTTTTAGGACTTCGGTTTTAAAATCTTCGAATGTGAGTGCTGCTGTGGTTTCTGCGGCGGTCATAAAAGGAAATTTGTGTTCGCGCACAAATTTAGCGAAAAACGCTGAAAATTGCCGGATTGGAACAGAAAGTTGATGAATGACTGAGCATTTCAGCGCGTGAGTGTTTGAAAATCAGACAAAAGCCAAATTGCTTTGCGATGACCGGGCGTCAGATTTATATCGAATAGGCCAGTTAATTTATACTCAGAACCATTTTCGGGTAAAAAGATTGACCAAAATTTTCGGGTCGAGCGTCACGATAAAACGGATGCGCTCACTGTAATTTTTCTGGAATTCCCAACCATTGCTTGAATACACAGGAAAATAAAGCTCGAAATAGTCGGTTATCAAATTAAGCCTGACACCGCTGTCATAAAGGAATTTGGGATCGGTGCCGTGGTTTTTCATCAGTCCGGCATCGCCATATAATTCAATCCAGTTCCAGAGGTTGACACCCGCATTAAGCGTCGTGATCCATTGGTTGGCGAACGGTACTTCAAGTTTTGATTTAAAACCGCCTTCTGCAAGAATCAGCTGTTGGCTGAAAAGGCCTGAGGTTTCCGAACGCCCGTAATAATTGTTGTCAAACAAATAATCGGTCGGTCGGTCAAGCGCAAAGCTGAAATAATCGCCTTCGGTTTTGTTATAGAGAAAAGTCCCGGCATATAGGCGCAGATCAAGCTGGCGGTTATTTTCGAAAAGTTTCCGATAACCCATCTCAATGGCGGTTTTTCCGAAATCGGCTGCGGCCTGAAAATCGGTCGAAAAATTAAAATGACCGGTCACTTCGGTTTTGGTATTTGCGTAACGCGCGTTGAAAACCGCATAATTCTGGGTATCGCCGGTAATCACGTAATTCGTCGGTTCGCGGTCAACGATCACCTCGCGCAAGGTCACAAATTGCTTGCGGTTGTCGCGGAAATCCTTCTCGCGGATCCGGAATTGGACCGACGGCGTGATTTTGTTATAGGTCGCATCGGGCGCATAATGAAAATGTGAACCGACCAAATAGTACTTGATGTGGTACAACTGGCTCTCGCGAAGATATTGGTTAAAGACAAAGGCAGTAGATCCGGCCAACGATTGCGTATTGGTCGAGTACATCGGGTTGATGTCATAGGCAAAAACCTTGTCAAGGATGGTTTTGTTGTAAAACCGGATTCCGGGTGTCAAGCCGTCGTAGAGATTGTAGGTCAGGGTCGGCACAAACAGGATCTGATTTTTGTCGGGATCTTCCAAATCCTTGAAGAACGTAAATTTGATTGGCCGGTTCAGGCCGAATTTATTGAGCGTACGCCAATTGTTTCGCAGATTGTACTCCGGAACTTCGTTGCTGTAATTGATCACTAGTTTTTCAGCGTCATTGCGTTTGAAAGTATAAACGCTGTCGGTCTTGATTTCGTCAAGCCAATGTTTGAATACGATTTTGCCATCCTTAACACCGTAAATCGGCATCGGAACCGAAGTGCCGGTGCGGTTCTTCAATGAAAAACTGACCGAATCTTTTGTCGCCGTGACTTCATCGAACTTGTAATCGATCAAATCGCGTGTCTCTACTACGGTTTTGAAAAACCAATCGATGTTTTTTGAAGTGTTGCTTTTGAGTATATTTTCAAAATCCTCAGCGGTGGTTTGACGCATTTTGTTGAGTTCCAGGAATTCGCGCATGCTTTTCAGGACAATTCCCTCTCCAAGATAACTGTCAAGATATTTCAGGCTAAGCCCGGCGCGGTATTTCCCGGCAATCTGCTCGTTGAATTTGAGCAGCGAATCTTTGGTCGCGCCAATCGGCTGATCGAGGTTTTTGCGCGCCATCAGCATGTAGAAATAACTGTACTGGCCATTGAACGGCTCGCGCATCAGGCTGTAAGTCTTAAGGAGTTTGAACTTCGAAAGGCTCCCGGTCATTTTCATCTCCGGATAATTGGCGTCAATATATGCCATCATCAGGTAAACCTGGACGGCGTCGTAAATCCAATTGTCTGTGCGCGGATCGAGTTTGAGATGCGCTTTGAGATATTTGTCGGTATAAGTCTTAAGGAATTTTAGCTCGTAAATGAAATCGTCTGTAAAAACATTGATGAACGACGGCAATTGGTTGAGCCCGTAAAATGGATTTTGCGAGTAATCGGCTTGCGAAACCGTGATTTTCGGAAATTCCGGCTTGCCAAGGTTTTCGGCCACAAACCTGACGACGTTGTCCACGATGACCGCTTTTTTGATGTCATCGACTTTTTTGCTCTCGAGGTTGTTCTGTACGTCGGCCAGTTCGTTGCGGAAACTTGAAAACGCCTGGCTTGCATCGACGAAAATGTCATATCTGACGCGGTTCTCGCCAATCAGGTCATAGGCGTCATAACCATCGACTTCAAAATCTGCGGGAGTGATATTTAGGTCCGAAACGACTTTTCTCGTCGATGGTACAAAAAGCCTGATTTCGTAGTCCGAAATCCCATTGGCGCTGTCATCGAGATTATTGTTGCTGTACCGCGCAAAACGCCCTGAGAAATATCGCGCCGGAACCAAAAAGCAATCCTTAAGCCTGATGTTGCCTTTCTCATCGCGCCCGTAACCGGTAAACCGATCGCTCGGCAGCCTGAGATCGTACAAAAGCGAGAGTGTGATCTCCTGGCCTGGGAGGATTTCTCCCGTCGCGATCTCAACAAGGTCGGGATGCTGTTTTGTCCTGAGCCATGGGAGGATTTTGTTGTTCTGGTCCGTCACCGAATACAGCGACGTATAACCGCGATCTTCGTCTTTGGCGCGGTAAAAACTCCGTACGAATTCATCTGAAAAACGCTCAGCCAGCGGCGTGTCTTTGCCAGAATACGCATTATTCCAGTCGTTTAGCACGATAGACTGAAGTGTGTCGGGCGAGTCGTTTTTGAAAACAAGCGTCTCGCGGACCTGGATGATGTCGTCTTCAATAACGGCAGTCACCACCACGCGATGCTGTGCCCATGCATTTGATGAAACACAAAAAACAACCAGTAGAAATTTAAGGCAGTACTTCAATTCTCTTTGGAAAATTAAAACCATTGAGAGCATCAAGAAGTCCAAAAAATTGGCTTAATGCGCTTAATGGTTTAAACCGTCAGCTTTACTTAGCATAGATACGGAATTTCCGTAAGCCAGCCACGCGATTTGCGTTAATTCTTGCTTAAAAGTTCGGGCTGAGCTGGTATTTTTTGTAGAAGTTATCAAGCACTGCGACCACTTCATCCTCAGTATCAACAATTTTGATCAGGTTCAAATCGGCCGGCGCGGCGTTCGCATATTTTTCCACAACGACAGCTTTCACCCAATCCATCAACCCGCCCCAAAATTCCTTGCCGACCAGAATGATCGGGAATTTCGCTATTTTTTTGGTTTGGATGAGCGTGATCGCTTCGAACATTTCGTCGAGCGTTCCAAATCCGCCCGGCATGATCACAAACCCTTGTGAATACTTGACAAACATCACCTTGCGAACGAAGAAATAATCAAAGTTCAGGTTTTTGTCCTTGTCGATATATGGGTTAAAGTGCTGCTCAAACGGCAGTTCAATGTTCAATCCAACCGACGTGCCGCCGCCCAAATGCGCGCCTTTGTTGCCCGCTTCCATGATGCCCGGACCGCCGCCGGTAATGACGCCATAGCCCGCTTTTGAAATTTTGTAGGCGATTTTTTCGGCGAGCAAATAAAAGTGGTCGTCAGGCTTGGTGCGCGCCGATCCAAAAATCGAGACGCACGGCCCGATCCGGCCCATGGTTTCATAGCCATTTACGAATTCGGACATGATTTTAAAAATCGCCCAGGAATCGTTGGTCCTTATCTCGTTCCAGGTTTTTTGTTTGAGTTTGTCCTGGATGATTTTGTCTTCGTCGTTGTCGAAATCTTCTAACCGCATGTTTCAAATTGTAGTTGACAATTGATAATTGACAATTGCCGGTGTTAATCTATATTTTCAGGAGCTTTTCCGGCGTTGCTTCGCAAAATAATTTCAATAAAGCTCAACTCGTTTTTATTTCATTAGTACTGCAATCTTTTGCAAACCCCAAAGGTTTTTGAAACCTTTGGGGTTTCTACAAAAGGATTCCGTTTCTATCCGGGCTAGGGCATTGACTCGTCTCAGGCATTACCCTAATTATCAATTATCAATTATCAATTGTCAATTGTCAATTGTCAATTGTCAATTGTCAATTAAAAAAGCGCGCTAAGATAATTCTTTTTTCAAAAACCGCGCAGTATAGCTTTTTTTATCCGACGCGATTTCCTCAGGCGTACCGACTGCCACAACGGTTCCGCCGCCTTTGCCGCCTTCCGGTCCCATATCGATGATGTAATCAGCGAGTTTGATCACGTCCATATTGTGCTCGATGATCAGCACCGTATTGCCTTTGGCTACGAGTTTATTGATGACTTCCATCAGTACGCGAATGTCTTCAAAGTGCAGCCCGGTTGTCGGTTCGTCCATGATGTAGAACGTATTTCCCGTGTCTTTCTTGGAAAGTTCGGTCGCGAGTTTTATCCTTTGCGCCTCGCCGCCCGAAAGCGTCGTTGATTGCTGTCCGAGCGTGATATAACCCAGTCCGACGTCCTGGATCGTCTTGATTTTGCGGTAGATTTTCGGGATGTTCTCGAAAAATGGCACTGCTTCGTCGACCGTCATCTCGAGAATGTCCGAAATATTTTTGCCTTTATAACGAATTTCAAGCGTTTCGCGATTAAACCGTTTTCCTTGGCAGGTTTCGCACTCCACGTAAACATCTGGCAAAAAGTTCATTTCAATTGTCCTGACGCCCGAACCTTCGCAGGTTTCACATCTTCCGCCTTTGACATTAAAGCTGAATCGGCCCGATTTATATCCGCGGATCATCGCCTCGCTGGTCATCGCATACAAATTCCTGATTTCGCCCCAGACTTCGGTGTAGGTTGCAGGGTTAGAGCGCGGCGTGCGCCCGATCGGGCTTTGGTCGATGTCGATGACTTTATCGATGTGCTCCAATCCGTCAATTTTTTTATAAGGCGCAGGCCTTTTTACGCCGTTGAAATAATACGCGTTCAAAATGGGGTAGAGCGTTTCATTGATCAATGTCGATTTGCCGCTTCCCGAAACACCGGTTACGCAGACGAGCTTTCCAAGCGGGATTTCAATCGAAACATTTTTAAGATTGTTGCCCGTAGCGCCAGTCAATGTCAGTTTTTTGCCATTGCCTTCGCGTCGTTTCTTCGGGACGGAAATCTCCTTTTCGCCATTGAGGTATTGCGCGGTCAGCGTATGATGTTTGAGGATTTGTTTTGGCGTGCCTTCTGAAACGATTTGCCCGCCGTGTTTACCCGCTGCAGGCCCGATATCTACTACGTAATCAGCGCGTTCAATCATGTCCTTGTCGTGTTCGACGACAATTACCGAGTTGCCGATGTCGCGCAATTGCTCGAGCGATGCAATCAGTTTTTCGTTATCGCGCTGGTGCAGGCCGATGCTCGGTTCGTCCAAAATATAAAGTACGCCGACGAGTTGCGACCCGATTTGCGTTGCCAGACGAATGCGTTGCGCCTCGCCGCCCGAAAGCGATTTCGAGCTTCTTGCCAGTGCCAGATAATCAAGCCCGACGTTCATCAAAAAGTCAAGCCTGTCGCGGATTTCCTTGACGATTTCGGTTGCGATTGCTTTTTGCTTTTCAGACAAATGATTCGGCAGGTCGTGAAACCAGGCTGTCAGATCCGAAATGTCCATGTTAGACAACTCGGCGATATTTTTATCGTTGATCTTAAAATAAAGCGCTTCTTTCCTGAGCCGAGTGCCATTGCATTCGGGGCATGGGATTTCGTCCATAAAATCCTTCGCCCAACGCCTGATTGAAACCGAATCGCTTTCGTCAAACTGGTTTTTGATGAAATTCGAAATGCCTTCAAACTCGATTTTGTATTCTTTGGTTACGCCCGCGACTTTGGATTCGATGTCAAACTTGTCGCGACCGCCAAAAAGGATGATGTCCATGGCATCGGCCGGGATTTTCGAAATCGGGTCGGTGATTTTGAACCTGAATTTCTCCCCGATGGTTTCAAGTTGTTTGAACATCCACGAGCTTTTATATTCGCCGAGCGGTGCAAAGCCGCCTTGTTTGATAGACAATTTCGGGTCGGGAATGATTTTTTTAAGGTTGATCTCGTTTACCGTTCCCAATCCGTTACAACCCGGGCATGCGCCTTTGGGTGAGTTGAACGAGAAATTGTTTGGCTCGGGATTCTGATATGAAATTCCTGAGGTTGGACACATCAGATTTCGGCTGAAATATCGGACCTCATTTGAATCCTGATCGAGAATCATCAAAACATCCTCGCCGTGATACATTGCCGTATTGATGCTTTCCGACAGTCTTTTTTGGTTGTCTTCGGAATCGTCAATCACCATGCGATCGATGACAATTTCAATGTCATGTGTTTTGTAACGATCGAGTTTCATGCCGGGCGTGATGTCCTTGATCTCGCCGTTGACGCGGACTTTTACAAAACCCTGTTTGGCGATTTGCTGGAAAAGTTCGCCGTAATGGCCTTTGCGTGCCCGGATTACCGGTGCGAGAATATTGATTCGTTTGCCGGTAAAATTTGCAATGATCAATTCCTGGATCTGGTCATCGCTATAGCTGACCATTTTCTCGCCTGTGACATAGCTGTGCGCATCGGCGGCGCGGGCAAAAATCAATCGGAGAAAATCGTAGATTTCGGTAATCGTGCCAACGGTCGATCGCGGGCTTTTACTTGTCGTTTTTTGTTCGATCGCGATCACCGGCGAGAGCCCGTCGATCTTGTCAACGTCCGGGCGTTCCAATCCGCCGAGAAATTGGCGTGCGTAGGCCGAAAAAGTCTCGATATAGCGGCGCTGGCCTTCGGCGTAAATCGTATCAAAAGCCAATGACGATTTGCCCGAGCCAGAAAGCCCGGTAACGACAACTAATTTTTCGCGGGGAATCGTAACATCGATATTTTTAAGATTGTGCGCGCGGGCGCCCAGGATTTCGATGCTTTCGTCAAATTGCTGCATAAAAAAGTAAAACGCAAAGTTACATTTTTATGCCGTATTTTCTCGGGCGCATGCTACAAGAATTTGTTAAATGCTCAGTTCGGCCGAATGTTGTTTTTTGTGAGTATTTCGTTGAACTGCTTTTCTTTGCCATCCTGTTTCATTTGTGCGAAAATCGTGTTGATGAGTTTCTCGGCATCGGTCCGATAAGGCGATTTGCGTTCGACGTAAAGATTATACGCCTTGCACAGGTTATCGAGCCCTTTCTCATAATCCTGAAGGTTGATGGCCTGGATTTGCCCGATGCCGTAAAAGATTTCAGGATCGTTGACATCGAGCTCGGCAAGTTGCTCATAAATCTCGACGGCTTTGCGGTATTCCTGTTTGTATTGGTAAGCAACAGCCATGTTTTGCAGCGGCATGCGGCCGTTCGGGTCGATCCTGAGCGATTTCTGGTAACATTCTATAGCTTTGTCGAAATCATTGAGCCTGCGATAGCAAATGCCCATGTTGTCATAGGCGAAGGCAAATTCGGGATCGATTTTCACGGCTTTTTCATAAAGTGAAATCGATGCTTTATAGTCGCCATTCTTTGTTTCGGTAAGCGCACGATTGTACAAATCCAGTGCTTTTTCGTTTTGCGACATCGACTTTTCATTCCTGACTTCGCTCATTGCCGCCACTTTTTTCATCGAAGGGCAATTGTCCATCAGGTAACGTTCCATATCGTAATAATACTTTTTGTATTCGGGCGAATCTTTGCCCGTGACGATTTCGATATTGACATTTTTTTTCTCCTTGCTTTCCCCGTCAAGGTTCACAGCCATCAATTTTGACATCATTTGATAGCTGACGGCCTTGTTGTCAATACAGACACTGATGTCGTGATCGATGGCTTTGCGGCGCCGGCCAATAACGTCGATCGAATCAATGCATTGGCAAACGTCGGCCGACACTTCTTTGAGCATTGCGGCTTTTTCTTCTTCTCTGGATTTTTTCTCTTGCGCACAGACGCTCTGGATGCCGACAAACAACACGGCTATAAGGCAGAATTTATTCATAACTAAGGGATTACATCCCAAAGCTAATCAAATTATTGTCGTGGCAAAGTTTTTTTTGACCTTATTCGATTACCATTCCTTTGAAGCGTTCGCGATAGCTTTCAAGCAGCGAGAGTTTTCTCAAAAAACCAACGTAGCGCTTGTTGTTGATGACCGGCAGGATTTCGGCTCCGGTAACTTCGAATTTTTTCAAAACGGCTTCTATGCCTTCTTCATCAAGGCTGATAATGGCAGGCGGCTCTGAAATGAGTTCGGCCATCGGCGTGAATTTAACGCGGAACGAATTGAAGATGATCGGCCTGATC
>JAEWLD010000188.1 GCA_023393485.1 Bacteroidota bacterium | reverse complement strand
AACGCGACGAGTTGCTTGCGCAGAATCGGGTTGTCTTAATTCTGGTTCAGGTGATCGATGTACAA
Organism: Bacteroidota bacterium; assembly: GCA_023393485.1. Classification (GTDB taxonomy): domain Bacteria; phylum Bacteroidota; class Bacteroidia; order Flavobacteriales; family Flavobacteriaceae; genus Flavobacterium. The sequence goes on along the minus strand of JAEWLD010000188.1, from coordinate 7,166 downwards.
CAGGTTATATTCCTTTTTTTCCTCTGACAATGCGGCCAGTTGCTGCTCGAGTTTGGCGTACTCGGTTTTATATGGCGATTTGTCAACCAGGATTTTATTGTTCGGATTGAAGTTCAGCGGCACAGGATTGAATTGGAAAAACACGAAAACCATTACCCCGATAAGCAAAATGAAGAACTGCATCGGCACTTTTAAAAAGCCGTTCATGATCAATCCCATTTGGCTTTCGCGGATAGATTTGCCCGACAGGTATCGGCCAACCTGCGATTGATCGGTGCCAAAATACGACAGCATCAAAAAAAATCCGCCTGTAATCCCGCTCCAGATCGTGTAGCGTTCCTCGGGATCGAATGAAAAGTTGACGATGTCCATTTTGCCATTCGCCCCGGCAATGTGCATCGCGTTGCTGAAAGTCATGTCATTCGGAAGCAGGTAAATGATCAGAAAAAAAGCGACGAACATCCCCGACATGATAACGAACATTTGTTGCTTTTGCGTTACGTTGACGGCTTTCGTTCCACCCGAAAAGGTATAAATGATGACCAGGATTCCAATCACTATATTGAGCGCCGTAAGGTTCCAGCCCAAAATCGACGAAAGAATAATCGACGGCGCATAAATCGTCAGCCCAGTGCCAAGCCCGCGCTGTACCAAAAACAGTATTGCTGCGAGTGAGCGCGTTTTCAGATCGAATCGCTGTTCGAGATATTCGTAAGCGGTAAAAACCTTGAGCCGGTGATAAATCGGGATGAAGGTAAGGCTGATGACGACCATCGCGATCGGCAATCCGAAGTAAAATTGGACGAATCCCATGCCGTCGTGATACGCCTGACCCGGTGTCGACAGGAATGTAATTGCGCTGGCCTGGGTTGCCATGACGGACAAACCGACGATATACCACGGCGTTTCATTGTTGGCCAATATGTAATCTTCGACGTTTTGGCTGCCGCGCGTTTTCCAGACGCCGTAAAATACGATGGACAGAAGCGTTACCGAAAGTACAATCCAGTCTATTTGCTGCATGTTACGAGAAGATTTGCATCAGAAAACAAAAAATCATGATGTAAACGGCATTCATGATCAGCATGAATGTGTAGCTTTTTTTCCATTTCGTCATTTTTTTTCCGTATTCCATAGCGCTAGTTTCCGATTGAAATCATGTTGGCCATCAGCCTGAATGCGCCGGCGACACCTTCGGGCAATTCCCTAAAGAAACTTAGCCCGGTATAAATATAATGTCCTTTTCCGTATTGTGCGACGAGAAGTGCGCTGTCTTTTGGTTTTTCGCCCTTGTCATTTGATGAAATGATTGGCGTGAAAGCTTTGTCCCATTCACTCGGGTAATAAAGTCCCTGTTCTTGTGTCCAGCCTTTGAAATCGGCACCAGTGATTTTATTCGGGCTATTGAGCACGCGATGCTGCGGGGCAAGGAAACGGACTTCGGCATTCTCTTCGGTGACGCGGTCGCGCGAGATTTTCAGCGGAAACGGCGCGATGTCTTTGGTGACAAAAGCATCGGCGGTGTTGTACTGGACAATCATCGTTTTGCCTTCGCGTACAAAATCGAAAAGCGTTTGCTGTTTCAGGGCGAGTGCGTCAATCGTATTGTAGGCGCGGATTCCGGTGATCACGACATCGAAATCCGAAAGCCTTTCTTTTGAAATTTCCTGCGGCAGCAGCAGCGTTACATCGTAGCCCATCTGAATCAGGCTTTTGTTGACTTCATCGCCGGCGCCCATGATGTAGGCGATTTTCTCATCGCCGGTCTTGATGTCGAGCTTCAAAAACCTGGCTTCGGACGGACGCAAGACCATTTGTTTCGGGATATGGCTATAAGTAATGTCCGATCGCTCGAGGTCGAAACGTTTTCCACCAACCGTTGCCACCGCGCGGGCCGTGATTTCTTCGTCGGTTTTTGGCGCGGTCACTTCAAATGTGACGGTTGTTTCTTCGCCTTTGCGATTCAGCGAAAATGGTATTTCCAACGGCGACAATATCCAGCCTTGCGGCAATTCAAGTGTTACATTTCCTTTGACATTCTCTGTTCCGGCCCTGACACTTACCGTGACGGTTTTTGTTTTTTTGCGGTTGAAAAGCACGACTTTGTCCGTAATTGATGTCGTGACATCGGGAACAATATCAAAGGGTTCATAGACTTCGCCTTTGACCTTGTCATTGTATTTGTACACGATATTGCGCTCAAACGGTATTGGCGTTCCGTTGACGCTTACTGTAAATATGATTTTTGTTTCGCGAATGATATCGGGAATACCGATCAATTGTTGCTCGTCTACGCGGTACATACCGACCGAGGCTCTTTTGGCAAGCCAGTAAGGCTGCGTATAGTTAAAATCTTTTGGAATATCGATTACCGTATTGATGTTTCTGACGGTGTTTTGCTCCAGAACGACAGGCGCCGATTGGCCGGTTCCTTGCGGCAACGGCTGAAATGCGGTCAAGGTCATCGGGATATTGCTTCGGTTTATGGCCTCAATCAATACTTTGACATTGCTGCCGGGAGTGGCATCGGGCTTTTCGGCGACCGCCTCAAGATATAACCCTGTGCAGGCCGCAATGATTTTTTTAATTTCCGCTGACTTAAGATTTTTCCAGTAATCGTCGTCAAGCATTTGGATCAGTTTATAAGCTTTGACCAAATCGGGAACGCTTGCCGCAGGATTTTTAAAATCGAAATTTTTCTCGACGCCGCCCAACAAGGCGCCAATTTCATTTCCGCCCTTGACGCGGTTCCAGGTGGTGTCGATTCCGTCAAAAAGATTGTTTTTGTCTTTTGCCGGCGTGCCTTTGATGAATTCAAGATATTCAGTTTCTGTGCCACGACTTCCCGTACTGCCAAAACCCTGTGATTGATGCCGGCTGCGGCTCAGTGCGGCGATTTCCTGATTTGACTTGCCGATTGACTGATAATATGATCCGATTTCAAGGTTTGAAAGATTGCTTTTGTCTGCGCTTTCAAATTTTTCACGGCTGCCGTAAAACCACCATGAGGTATTGAAAAATGCGCGTTTGGGTTGCCAGGTCCGGACAAATTCCAGCTGTTCGGGATAAGCGGTTGGGTCAGTTGCTTTGTCAAACCCTTCAAGGCTGAGCATTGCCGATGCGGTATGATGGCCGTGCGTCGTACCCGGTGATCGCGCATCGAAACGGTTGATGATTACGTCGGGACGAAATTTCCGGATCGCCCAAACCACATCGGCGAGAACTTTGTCTTTTTCCCAGATAGACAGCGTTTCGCCGGGCGTTTTTGAATAGCCAAAATCATTGGCGCGCGAAAAAAATTGTTCGCCGCCGTCAATTTTTCTGGCCTCGATCAACTCCTGGGTTCGGATTACGCCAAGCTGTTCGCGCAGTTCAGGGCCGATCAAATTCTGGCCGCCATCGCCGCGGGTCAGTGACAGATAACCTGTCCTTGCATGGACGTCGTTTGAAAGCCATGAGATCAGCCGCGTGTTCTCGTCATCGGGATGCGCCGCAATATAAAGCGCCGAACCGAGAAAATTAAGCTTTTGGATTTGGCTGTAAATTTCGGAGGCATTTGGTTTTACAGGTTGCTGGCCCCGAATAGCAAACGATAATAAGAAAACGGTAGAAAAAAAAAGAAGCTTTTGCATTTTTGGAATTTTGCAGAAGCTTCAAATATAACAATAAGTCAGGTCAGCCAAAACGTCTGATAATCTTTTATCAAAAAATTAGTTATTTGGCCAGTGAGACTTCCCTTGGTTTTTGGTGGAAATTGTAGGGATATTTTTTCTTGTGGACTTTGATGAGCTGGGTAATATCATCTTCGTCATAATCAGTGATGATTACATTCATCTTGTTGTTTAGTGAGTAACCCATATAGCCGTTTGGGATTTCCTTGACTTTTTGCCACTGGCCGCCAATCTTTAAAATGTATAAATTGGTTTTGGCGTCAAAGTAACCGCAAAGGTTAGGGAAGTAGTGATAACGATAGGCACACTGGGTTTCGGGATCTTTGATCAAAGCCGGAGTGATCTCTTCGGTGTCACTCATTTGAACTTTTTGGGCATAGCCCGTTTGCAATGCCAGAAAGAATATTCCAATCAATAGGTAGGCTGCTTTTCTCATGACTTTCAATTTTAATTAAAACATGAATTTTCCTAAACACCTGATTTGCATCTGATTGCATGGTAAAGCTATAACGTTCAGGCTTAGAACATCGATTAAACGCAAAAAAAATCGATGAATTGCATTAAATAGCATGCTTTTGTAGGAAAAAAATGTATATTCAAGTCTATATTACAAAGTTACCCCCAAAAATCGGCATAAAAAAAAACCATCGATGAAAATGGCTTTTTTCTTGTTAAACTGCAAAGTTTCGAATGATGTCTTAGTTATAGGCAACGGTCACTTTTGATGGCGGTTGTCTTTTTGACTTGTATTGTTTGGGATATTTTTTCTTATGTTCGGCGATTTTGCTGAACGGGTCATCTCCGACATAATCTGTAATAGCGACCCGGATTCCGTTGTAGACTGAATACCCGCGATATCCCGAAGGCACTTCTTTGGCTTTTACGATCTGACCTTTATTTTGGTTCGATTCAAAAATATAGAGGTTTTCCCTGGAATCGTAATAAGCGTCAAGATTTGGATAGTAATAGTAGCGGGCGCCCATTTCAAGGATCGAGTTGGCGTCGGCGAACTGGGATTGGATATCTGTGGTTACGGATGACTGTGCCGTGGAATTCAGGCTGGCCATCAAAAGAAATCCGGTTACGAAAGTATATATTGTTTTCATGGCGAACGGTTTAATTGATTAGATAGTCAAAGTTACGCCCGCAGCCGTGGAAAAGGCTTACACTTTTTATTTATTTGATTATATAATTTTCAGTCAAAAGCCGAAATTATTAAAAATTAACTTTTCATTGAGACCTAATATCGAGTTCAGTTGCGGATTCCATAAAATAAAAAAAGAGGCCGAAGCCTCAGGTAATTTTAACTTGGTTATTAGTGAATTACGATTCGTCTTTGGTATTCCTGACAAGACTGATACCGTAGATGAAGAAAATCAATCCCAATACTCCGAAGACACCGAGAACCTTAAAGTTATAAACGCCTCCGCTGGTATTTACAAATGTATAAGCCGCGTAAATCAGACCGATGATTCCCAGCAGCGTCAGGATAAAACCGAATGTTCTTTTTAGATTCATTACAATAACAGGATTAAAAGCAGGATGATGATGATGATCGCACCGATTGAGAGGTAAATTCCGTTGCTGGCTGCGGCCAATTCGGCTTTGATGGCTTTGACTTCCTTACGCAAGGCTTTTTTTTCTGCCCTGGTCATATTTGACCTGTCCATAGCTTTTATCTCTTCAAGTCTTTTAGTCAATACTTCGGCGCGTGCGGCTGCCTCTTCGTCGTTGTTAGGTGTGGTCGTGATTTCAGTTTTTGGCGGATTTGTCGGCGCAACGTTCGCAATCGCCGGGGTAACAGCGAGTGAGATAAACGCCATAAGCAAAAGGATGGTTGACTTTCTCATGTTTTCAGGCTTTTGTTAGTTAATAAGTATAAAATTGCTCAAACCCTGTCAAAGATGTATTACAAAATTGCACCGAAAAATTGTAATATTAACATATCAGCTATAATCCGAAGGCAGTTGGCATTCCACCCAATACGATACGATGGTCTGGATTCGGTCTTCGAGTTCCTGATAGGAGTTTGGCTTGATGAAGAATCCATCGGCTGCAACATCATAGGCCTTTGCGATGGCGTGTTTGGTAGTCGAAGTAGTGAAATATACAAACGGAAGCTGAAGCCTGCCGAGGTTGTCGTCATTGCGGATTTTGTCACACAACTCCGGACCGCTTAATCCCGGCATATTGATGTCGGATAAAATCAAAAACGGAATCGTGTCGGAAGACCGCAGATAATTTAAGGCTTGCTGTCCGCTGCTGAAAAAAAGAATCTGATTCCGGAGTTTGAGATTGCGAAATACATCTATCAGCAACTCGCGATCGTCCTCGTCGTCTTCTACAATCAATACAGGTCCGTTGTTATTCATGGGAGTCAGTTTGAGTATTAAAAATACAAAATACGATTAGCAACCGCCGAAGATTTTAAGGCAGTATTAACGAAATTTTTTGTTTTTAACACTACTGGTAATCAACCAATCTCGGTTTGGCCATATCGAAATCGCGAAGCCCGAAATCTTCGGTGCTGAATGCGTTTGTACGGAAGATATTGCTGCCATCGCCGGGAATGCTCGGATAATAGGCAACCGATATCTGAAACGAACTGAATACAAGATAATCGTTGGTAATGATAAAACCCGCGCCAATTTGCGAATAGGCGCGGCCGTTAAACAGATTTGCCGTGGATTTACCCAGAAAACCGAGAGTATAGCTAAAATATGGGTTCATCCGAAACCCGGCCACATTCCATGGCGAATAACCCTGGGTCTGAAAACTGAACAATAATTTCTTGGTGCCGAAATGCTCGCGCGGTGTAAAGCCCGGAATGCCGTAGCGTTCTTCAAGGGTCAAAAAATCGCCACGGGAAGCCACGCGGTTGTTGCCCGAGACTAAACGTACTTTCGCGAATTGTCGCAATTTCCATTTGCCTGGCTCAAAAAGGTTGGTGAAATAACTCGTCTCAAATGTAAAAGCGCCCTGCTCGGAATCATTGAATGCCGTCCTGAAAAACGTACCGTACTCAACGTTGGTGTTGAAATAACCACATTTGAAATATTTGCCCCAACCGGCGCGCGCTCCGGCATAAATGCGGCTTTTGTTCTTCTCGCGCCAGCCGCCGGTGATGCCAAAAACACGCCCGACCGGAATGTCTTCAATGATGCCGTAATTGAACAAATAGCGGTCTTCAACGAACTGCCGCGAGGCAATCCCGATTTCGGCCAGATACAATTTTTCATCCGTATAAAACCGGACCGTATCATAAGCCGGAGTCGGGCTTTCAAGATAATTGACATTGAGGAAACGCAGCGCGGTGATCAGGTTTGTCGTCCGGTCTTTTTCTGTGTTGGATTTAAAAATCCTATGCGCGTGGCCTGCCCAAAAATCCATTGAATTGTATTTGAAATTCTGGCGCGCATATACGTTTGAAGCGTCCGGAACCGTAACTGACCTGAACTGCTGGTCAAAGTAGGCGCCGGCCGCCCAGCGCGTGAA
>JAEWLD010000179.1 GCA_023393485.1 Bacteroidota bacterium | reverse complement strand
CCTTGATTCCGGCCTTTTCAGACGGGCCGCCTTTCATTGGCGCGATGACTGCAACCGTATCATTGTGGACATAGAAATTGACGCCGATGCCGACAAAATCGCCTTTCATCAATTCTGCTTCACCGGTAAGTTCGCTTGGCGGGATATAAACCGAATGCGGATCGAGCTCGGCAAGAATGTTATTGACGGTCAAATCAACGATTGAGTCAGTATCTACGTCGTCAACGTATTCGTTTTCGATAAAATCGATCAGCTTATTGAGCTTACCGCGGTAATCGTTCTTTGAAGTCATTTGCGCGATCGGCGTACCGAAATTGAGCAAGCCGCCGAGTACGACGCCCATCGCGAGGCATAAAAACACCACTATCGGCAAATATTTACTTTTCATCGGTAAACGCTTCCTCGAGCGGAATGTAATCAACTTCAACACCGGCCTTCAGCAAAAAATCCACACCCGAAGTGTCGCGATAGCCATTGCGGTAAACCACGCGCTTAATGCCGGCCTGATGGATCAATTTGCTGCATTCGCGGCATGGCGACAGCGTGATATACAATGTCGCGCCTTCACAGCTTTGGGTTGACCGCGCTACTTTTAATATCGCATTGGCTTCGGCGTGCAGGACGTACCACTTGGTCAGGCCCTGGTCATCTTCACAACAGTTTTCAAAACCCGACGGCGTTCCGTTATAACCGTCAGAAATGATCATCCGGTCTTTGACGATGATTGCCCCGACCTGCTTGCGTCTGCAGTAAGAAAGTTTGCCCCATTCGTTGGCAATTCTCAAATAGGCGGTATCGTACTTGTTCAGTTTATTTTTCTCCATTAACTCCAAATTTCATTGCCGATCACCATTGGCAACACCACACCGATCACAAAGGCCGACATCACCAAGGCCCAGTCGCGCTTTGAAAATCGGAAAAAGGTTTGGGCAATATACGCTAAAATCAAGACAATCAGCACGACAATGACTTGCCCGCATTCAATCCCGAGCGCAAATTCAAGCAAAGGTAGGAGTTTATCGTTTGGTTCGCCAGCCAAAATCGCGTTAAAATAGTTCGCAAAACCGTGGCCGTGGATCACGCCGAAGAACGCTGTGATCAAAACCGTCGCGCCGGCGTTGTCAAATTTGTTGGCCTTTCCGGCTGTAAAAAGACTGTAGAGTGCCGTGATGAGAATCGTAACCGGAATCAGGAATTCAACGATTTCAGTCTTGATTGTCAGTATTTTGTACACTGACAACATCAGCGCCACGGTATGGCCAAGGGTGAAAACCGAAATGAGCAGCAGTATTTTTTTCCAATCCTTGAAAGTATACGGAACGGTGAGCGCAGCCAGGAACAGCATGTGGTCGTAACCTTTGAGGTCAAGTACATGTTTAAATCCGATCTGCAAATAAATCCAGAAGTCTGACATGTTTGTATGTATTGATTTGGGACGATAAACTTACGATTAATTTCATCCGAAACCAATCACAAGCGAGGCAAGTCGTTAAAACGCAACAAATCGCATTTTGTTTTATTCCAACAAACTTTTTGAAAAATTTTCCGAAAGTGATGAATTGGATTATCTTTGCCTGAAAATTTTTAACATATGTCTATTTCAGATTTATTTGACAGCGAATTCAAGAGCAGGAACAAAGGCCATTTTTCGGCAATTGTCAGGGTCGCATTGGCTGACGGAAACGTTTCCGTTGAGGAACAATCGTTCCTTGAGAAACTCGCGCACAAACTTGATATCAACAAAGACGAATACGAGGAAATCCTTGAAAACCCTTTCAAATACCCTATAAATCCACCAACGATGCACATCCAACGACTCGAGCGTCTGTATGACTTGGGCCGTATGGTTCACCTTGATCACCAACTGGGTGACAAACAGGATTTGATGCTCAGGAAATTTGGATTGGCTTTGGGATTCACTCCGGGCAATGTCAATTACATTGTTGACAAAGCAATGAAACTGATTGATCAAAAAGTAGATTTGGACACTTTTGTGTACGAAATGACGCACATGAATAAATAGTAGAAAGATCGCTGCGCTGAAAGATTGCTTATTCTAAAGATAAAGAATCCGCCCCATGAGAGCGGATTTTTTTGTTGTACTTTTTCTTTTTTCTTTCAGCGAAGCGGTCTTTCAGCGTAGCGGTCTTTCAGCGTAGCGGTCTTTCAGCGAAGCGGTCTAATACCTTCTCATAAACTCCTCGGCCTTCTCCACCATATTTTTGTTTCCGCAGAAAAACGGCACGCGCTGATGTAGTTCGGTTGGCTGGATTTCCATGATTCGGCCGAAACCGTCCGACGCTTTTCCGCCGGCTTGCTCAGCGATGAAGGCAACCGGGTTGCATTCATAAAGCAGTCGCAATTTGCCTTTTGGCGCTTTCGTGCTCGTTGGGTAAATGTAGATTCCGCCTTTGATCATGTTGCGGTGAATGTCGCTGACCAAGCTGCCGATGTAACGTGAGGTATACGGACGGTCACCTTCTTCGGCCTGGCAATATTTGAGGTAGTCCTTGACGCCTTGAGGGAAATGAATATAATTGCCTTCGTTGATCGAATAAATGTTGCCGTCTTCCTTAAACTGCATGTTCGGGTGCGAGAGATAAAACGTCCCGATTGCAGGATTCAGCGTAAAACCGTTGACTCCGTGACCTGTTGTATAAACCAGCATCGTCGACGTGCCGTACACAACATATCCGGCCGCGACCTGCTCAGTTCCCGGTTGAAGAAAATCCTCGAGTGTCACCGGGGTTCCAACCGGCGAAATCCTTCGGTAAACCGAAAAAATCGTTCCGACTGAGACGTTTACGTCAATGTTCGACGAGCCGTCAAGCGGATCCATCAAAACCACATATTTATTGTTGTGTCCGTGGTCAAGCCCTTCGACGGTGATGAAATTATCATTTTCTTCCGAGGCGATGCCACAGACGATTTCGCGATTCCTCAAGGTCTCAATAAACACATTATTCGCATAGACATCGAGTTTTTGCTGGTCTTCGCCCTGAACGTTCTGCTCGCCGGCAGCGCCGACAATGTCTACCAATCCGGCTTTATTTACCTTGTAGTTGACAACTTTCGCCGCCAGCCTGATCGCATTGATGATTTTAGAAAGTTCCCCGGTGGAGTAATTATGGTCTTTTTGCTTTTCAATGATGAACTCGCCAAGAGTCCTATTGCGTTCTTCCATTGCGAAATCGTTGTGTTTGTTGGACAAAGATACAATTTGAAAATTTGAAAATTTGGAAATTTGGAAATGAAATTCCATCGGTGGACCATATCCGGAACATTCCTGGATTTCTTCTGATTTTTGTCTTCCGGCTTTCGCCTTTTGTCTTTCGACTTCCTATATTTGCTTCATGCCAGCATTTCAAATCCGAAAAGCCATATCCGCCGACATGCCGGCCGTGCTCAGCCTGATTACCGAGCTTGCCGTTTTTGAACGCGAGCCCGAGGCGGTTGTCGTGACTGTTGAAGAATTGCAACGCGACGGTTTCTGTGACAATCCGCTGTTTCACGCGTTTGTAGCCGAACACGAAGGCAAAATCGTCGGCATGGCATTGTATTATTACCGGTATTCGACCTGGAAAGGCAAAACCATCCATCTCGAAGACTTGATCGTCACCGAAAACCGGCGCGGCACCGGACTCGGTTCTGCACTTTACAAGGAAATCATCCGGCAAGGCAAGCGCGACAATGTCCGCCGGATTGAATGGAACGTGCTCGATTGGAATACGCCGGCCATCGACTTCTATGAAAAATCGGGCGCGCGGATTTTGCACGATTGGCGCGTCGCCCAAATGGATGACGAAGGAATCGACAACTTTTTAAAAAACATATAACCGTCAGGGTCAGGTCTTTAAGACTTTCGACTCTCGACTTTCGACTAAAAAATGAGAATCTTCAAATTTGGCGGCGCATCAGTAAAAGACGCAGCCGGAATCCGTAACATTTACGAAGTATTGAAATATACCGGTTACGACGATGTCCTCCTTGTTGTATCGGCTATGGGCAAAACGACCAATGCGCTCGAAGCGGTCGTCAACAATTATTTCAACAAATCGGCGTCATTACAGGCATCGATCCAGGAAGTCAGGAAATACCACAACCAGATTCTACTCGAGTTATTTGACGATGAAAACCACGCGGTCTTTAACGACGTCGGAAGGCTTTTCGGCGACGCAGATTATTTCCTGTCGCACAACAAATCGCCGAACTACAATTTCGTTTACGACCAGATTGTGAGCTTTGGCGAAATGATCTCAACGACGATCATCAGCCATTTCATGCAATCGGTAGGCGTAAAAAACCAATGGATCGACGTGCGGAATTTCATCAAGACCGACGCGAATTACCGCGATGCGGGCGTTGATTGGGAACAAACCCAAAAAAATATTTCGAAAAATATCAAAAAGAAAGCGCTCAATATCACCCAGGGCTTTATCGGTTCGGACGAAAATGGATTTACGACAACCCTTGGCCGCGAAGGTTCGGATTATACGGCCGCGATTTTTGCCTATTGCCTGGGCGCCGAAAGCGTGACGATCTGGAAAGACGTTCCTGGTGTGATGAATGTCGACCCGCGTTATTTTGACAAAGCGGTTTTGCTTAACCAGATTTCCTATCGCGAAGCCATTGAACTCGCGTTTTACGGGGCGAGCGTCATCCATCCGAAAACGCTGCAGCCGTTGCAGAAAAAAGAAATTCCGCTTTACGTAAAATCATTCGTCGAACCAAAATTGCCTGGAACAAGTGTCAGCAAAGGCGCGGATCTGGAACCGTATACGCCGTGTTTCATCGTCAAAAGAAACCAATTGCTGATTTCGTTGTCATCGATTGATTTTGAATTCATCATGGAAGAAAACATCAGCGAAATCTTTGCGCTGCTGCACAAATACCGGATGAAAGTAAGTCTGATCCAGAATTCGGCGATCAGTTTTTCGGTTTGCATCGATGACAAATTCGGGAATTTTGAGGAATTGAAAAAAACGCTGTCGCGCAAATTCAAGGTTTCGTACAATGACAACGTTTCGCTTTTTACGATCCGGCACTTCACCGACCAGGCCGCGCGTCTGATTACCGACAACAAAACCGTATTGTTGCGCCAGGTCAGCCGCGAGACGATGCAGATTGTAGCAAAAGAGAGCTGATTTGGTGAATCCGTGTTATGCCTTCTAAAACGCCTCTGAAATCCGATCATCTAAATAACTCCCCAATTAACACTACTTTTGAAGCAATTGCGTTTTAATTGCGTATGCTGAAAAATTGGCTTCTACCGATATTGTTGCTTTGGATTTCTGCGGCTTTGGCCCAGGACAACCAATCGCCGTACAGAAGTAAAAAGGTCGCGGTCACTACAGCCCCGATTCAGCTCGACAGCGTCAGTATCAACAAAGTGTTTTTTAAAGTGCTCGATGCCGCCGGCCATCCAATCGATTCTACGTTCTACAAAGTCGATTTCCAGAAAAGCATTTTGACTTTTAACCAAGGTTTTTCCTCGCCCGACAGCCTTACCGTGCGGTTTTTGAAATATCCCGATTACCTGACCAAAAAATACAGCGTTTATGACGACAGCCGGGTCGTTTCAAACCAGGCCGGCCAAAACCTTTACGCCGTAACCCGCGATCCGCTCAAAAAATTCGTGCCGTTTGACGGATTGAACACCTCGGGAAGCATTACGCGCGGGATTACCGTCGGCAACAATCAGAATGCGGTTGTCAATTCAAACCTCGATTTGCAGATTTCGGGCAAATTGTCTGAGAAAGTCACGCTCCGCGCATCGATCCAGGACTCGAATATTCCGCTTCAGGAAGGCGGATATTCACAGAAACTCGACGAGTTTGACCAGATTTTCATTGAACTTGCGGGCCAGCGCTGGGCCATACGCGCAGGCGATCTTTTCCTCGAAAACCGGCAATCGCGATTTTTGAACTTCAACAAAAAAGTCCAGGGCATTTCCACGACATTCAATTTTGGCGGCGAAGAAAATAAGACGACCGTTTTTGCCTCGGCCGCATTGGTTCGCGGCCAATACGCCAAAAGTTCGTTTACCGGGCAGGAAGGAAATCAAGGCCCGTATAAATTGCGCGGCCAAAACGGCGAATTGTTCGTACTGGTCGTATCGGGTTCCGAGCGCGTTTTCGTCAATGGGATTTTGCTCGAACGCGGCGAAAACAACGACTATGTGATTGATTACAACGCCGGCGAAGTGACTTTCACGCCTACTTTTCCGATAACGTCAGAAATGCGGATCAACATCGAATACCAGTTTTCAGACCGGAACTACACGCGCTTTGTTACCTATGCCGGCGCGATGCACGAGCAAAAAACCTGGAGTCTTGGCGGCTTTGTCTATTCTGAAAACGACGTCAAAAATCAGCCTTTGCAGCAAAATCTTTCCGAAGAACAGGCGCAAATCCTCGTCGCGGCCGGTGACGATCAATCGTTGATGACTGCGCCATCGGCGTTTGAAGATTCATTTTCCGAAAACAAAATCCTATACCGGAAAGTTACCTTTAACGGCGTTGAGATTTTTGAATATTCGACCGATGAAACTCTGACGCTTTACAACGTCAAATTTACGCTGGTCGGCAACAACCTCGGCAATTACATTTTGGCAAGCACGGCCGCGATTGGCCGGATTTACCAATACGTTGCCCCGATTGACGGTGTCCCGCAAGGCAACTACGAACCGATTACAAGGTTGGTTCCGCCCGAAAAACTGCAAATTGCCACAGTGCTTGGCAAATTCAATCCAAACGAAAAAACCGCGGTTGATTTTGAAGCGGCAGTCAGCAACAATGACAAGAATCTTTTTTCAAACCGCGATGACGGCGATAATGTCGGTGTTGCCACAAAAGCCAATGCGCGCCAGCGATTGTTTACCGGTTCGTGGAAAGCCGATGCGTTTGTCAGCCATCAGTTCGTGCAAAAAGATTTCCGTACGATTGAGCGTTTGTTTACCATTGAATTTGACCGCGACTGGAACCTCACGAGTCCGGCCGGCGACCAGAGTTTGCTTGTCACAGGCGTCAATTTTGAAATTGCCAAGCCTAAGGATTCGGTTTCCGCGGGCTATGCGCGTTACCAGTTTGAAAAGCTTGATTTCACGGAAAACTTTACCGGAAACAGACATGTTGTCGATGTGTCGCTAAAACTCAAAAACTGGAACATTCGCGAGCTCGGCAGCCATTTGAAA
>JAEWLD010000138.1 GCA_023393485.1 Bacteroidota bacterium | reverse complement strand
TGTTGCTGTTGATATCGACCGATCGCGGATTGTCTTCGGGCGTCGCATCATTAACGAACAAGGCATCGAAATCGGCAACTTCAAAAAACAACGCCTCGGTATCTTTGAGTTTGTAGACGATGTTGTTGCTTGGGCAACGGTTTGCTGCCACAGTCGTGAAGTCGATATTTTGTATGGTCAGGTCGCCGTCATCGCAACCGTGCAAAGCAATTGAAAGGGCAAGCAGCCCGAGGATTTTTTTCATAACCGATTTTTTGGCGCTTCGAAATAGTCAACAAAAATAACTTTTTTCGGCCATCTATCGCTTTCAATCTCGCCAAACCCGAAAATTTAACCGCATAGTAGTAACTTTGCACCATACCGAGATTATGAGAAAAACCTACCTTGATAACGCGGCCACGACCGCTGTCCGGCCTGAAGTCATTGCCGAAATGGCGAAAGTGCTTGCCGAAGATTACGGCAATGCCTCGTCATCGCACAGTTTTGGCCGGCATGCCAAAAGCGTTGTCGAAATGGCCAGAAAGTCTATTGCCAGGCAACTCAACGCTTCGGCGCAGGAAATCATCTTCACTTCAGGCGGAACCGAAGCCGACAATTGGATTCTTCGCGCCGCTGTCCGGGATTTGGGCGTCAAAAGGATCATTACTTCCCGGGTTGAACATCATGCCGTATTGTATGCCATCGAGGCATTGCAGATAGAATCGCACATATCGGTCGATTATGTAAAAGTATTGCCCTCGGGAAACATTGCCCTTCTGCATTTGGCCGAACTCCTCCAAAACGAAACGCCGACACTCGTATCATTGATGCACGTCAATAACGAAATCGGGACAATACTCAACCTTCAAGCCGTTGGGCAATTATGCCGCAGCCACGGCGCGTATTTTCATTCGGATACAGTCCAGTCAATCGGGAAAACCAGATTTGATCTGCAACAATCGCCAATCGATTTCATCGTGGCCAGCGCACATAAATTCCACGGTCCGAAAGGCGTTGGTTTTGCCTATGTACGCAAAGGAATTGTTTTGAACCCGATACTATTTGGCGGCGAACAGGAAAAAGGCCTGCGCGCCGGCACCGAAGCCGTACACAATATCGCCGGCATGGCAAAAGCGCTTGAAATCGCTTATGAAAATCTCGATGCCGACCGCGACTATATTTCGGGATTGAAGCAATATGCGATCAATAGGCTGGAAAGCGAATTTCCAGGCGCCAGGATAAACGGCGAAAATACTTTTTACAATATCATCAATGCATGCCTTCCGTTCCCGCCCGAAAAGACAGCGATGATTTTGTTTCATCTCGATATGAAAGGAATTGCGGTTTCACGGGGCAGCGCTTGTCAATCGGGTAGTGCCAGGCCGTCGCATGTACTTGCGGAAATCCTCTCAGGCGACGATTTGCAAAAACCCTCGCTCCGGATTTCGTTCAGCCATTACAACACCAGCGAAGATATCGATTATCTGATCGACGTATTGAAGTCGGTTTAAATATTCCGCTTTAGCTGTTTGATCGGCAGCAGTATTGTGAATACAGCGCCTTCATCGCGTATGCCGGTCGCCGAAATCCTGCCGTGATGGCGTTCGGCGATCTTTTTGCACAACGCCAGTCCCAGACCGGTGCCTTCATATTGGTCTTTGCCGTGCAATCTTGAAAAAGCGTTGAAAATCTGTTCGGCGTATTTTTGTTCGAGCCCGATTCCGTTGTCCGCCATCGTAATTTCAACATAATTGACTCCGTCGTTCGCGATGATCGAATGGTAATAAGCAATCAGCGGCGGCCGGTCGGGTTTGGAAAATTTCAATGCATTGTTGATCAGGTTGTAAAAAAGCTGGTAAAGCAGCACCGTTGCGCCTTCAATCACCGGAAGCGCCGTGCGTTTGATCACCGCGTTTTTCTTTTGGATCACAATTTCAAGATCGGTTTCAATGTCATCGAGGATTTGATTGAGATCGACCTTTTCAATCGGTTGTTCTCCGGCGTTGATCGTCGAATAAGACAATACGCCGTCGATCATCGCGAACATCCGGTCAGTCGCATGTTGGATTTTTGCGAGGTGGTTGAGCCCGCGTTCGGGAAGTATGTTCGAGAATTCATCGGCAAGCATATTGCCGAAAACCTTGATTTTCCTGACCGGTTCTTTAAGGTCGTGGCTTGCGACATGCGCAAAATGCAGCAAATCCTCGTTTGAGCGATGAAGCTCGGCGGTTCGTTCCCGGACTTGTTTCTGCAATTCCTCGGCGAACAGTTTCTGGTCGGTAATGTCTTGTACGACGCCTAAAAGTGTAGTCGGTTCACCGAAATCATCAACGACAATCTTTCCTTTTACCCGAATCCAATGGATTGACCGGTCGTCCCAGACAATTCGCGCCTCATAGTGCAAATTGCCGGTCTTAAGCGATTCTTCGTGCGCCGCAAGCCTGATTTTGCGGTCATCCGGATGGATGTACGATGTATAGTCGGGCTGCGGAGCCGATAATTCTACACCCCAAATTTCGTTGAAACGGTCTGAAACGCGCATTTCGTTGGTCTTGAGATTCACCTCGTATTTGCCGAGATCGGCCGATTCAATGGCCAATCTGGCACGTTCTTCGGCCTGCTCGATCTTTTGCCTCGCAATGACCTGCTCGGTGACATCGGTCGCCACAACTATGACGCCTTCTATCGGGCCGTCGGCGCCGCGAAACGCCTCATAAACGAAATCGACAAAGACCATTTCAAGGCCATTTTTCCGCGGAAGGTTGACCGCGACATCATAAGCCTTATAGGTTTTTCCGGTTTGATAGACGTGGTTGAGCAGCAAGTCGTAGCCTTGCCCTTGTACTTCGCTGAGCCCGTCCATCAGATTTTTGCCTACAATCTGCTCTGAAGCTTTGCCCCACAATTCGAGCATGCGGTCATTGGCGATGTCAACGAAATGATGCTGGCCCTTGAGAATGCACATCGCGACCGGCGCCTGTAATATCGTTTTCCGCAGATTGGTGCGGTTTCGCTCGGCTTCCTGTGTAGCGATGTTGACGTCAGTCACGTCGGCGGCTGTATTCATCACACCATAGACATTTCCGTCCGAATCAAATAATGGCGTAAAGCTGTAATTGAAATAAAACGCCTTCAACTCGCCATAAATCATAAGATCGACGCGTGAATTTTTGGCATGGAACGGAATTCCGGTATTCAATACGCTGCGAACCTGACCGTAAATTTCGGGATCGAGCTCGGGGAGAGTTTCCTCATAGGTTCGCCCGATGACGTCGTTTCCTTTGCCCCAGGTGTCGAGAATGGATTGGTTCGCGAGCTGGATGGTCAACTCCTGGCCCGTATAAACGGCGATCGGAAACGGCGCGCTTGCAATGACATCTCGGAAACGGTGTTCATTTTCCAGTAGGGTTTTCTTTGCGATGACTTTTTCGGTCACGTCTATCGATGTTCCCAAAATCGCGTTGACTTTGCCCTCGGAATTCAGGATCGGTTTGTACCAATAGTCAAAATAATTGGTGACCCATTTTCCGTTCTCGTAAGTGGTGACCGGAGAATCCTTGCCGCTTTTCGTTTTGCCGGTGCGGAATACTTCATCGAGAAGATCAAAGTAGTGCTTTTCTTTTATGTCGGCCATCACTTCGCGAATCGTTTTTCCGAGCACGTCTTCGCGCTTTTTGTGCCAGCCTTTCAGGATTGAATCATTTGCGACCTGAACGGTGTGTTCAGGCCCGATCAAAAGGCCTTTGCGCGT
>JAEWLD010000043.1 GCA_023393485.1 Bacteroidota bacterium | reverse complement strand
AATCAGTGACAATTCGGTTTCCCATTCCAAACGCGTGGTTCCCGAATCATTGCTTTTGCCTTTGACGGTCAAAAATCCGACTTCGCCCATTATCCTGACGCGTACGGTGCGTTCGGGATGTGAATTGAGATAACCCTGCGCAATATGGTGTTTGGCCGTGGCTTGCGCTTTAAACGCGTCTGAGCGCACTAAAAACTTTCTTTCGATTTCTATCATTGGATATAGCTTTCTCAAAGTTATTAAATTTGCGAATGCTCGAGCCCGTTCCACAGCGGAAAATCATACACGTCGACATGGACGCATTTTATGCTTCTGTCGAGCAAATGGACAATCCGGAACTTCGCGGCAAACCTGTTGCGGTCGGCGGAAGCGAAAACCGCGGCGTGGTGTCGGCGGCGAGCTACGAGGCCCGGAAATTCGGTGTTCGGAGCGCGTTGAGCGGCGTGCTGGCCAAGAAGTATTGTCCCGATATCATTTTCGTTAAGCCGCGTTTTGAAAGATATAGGGAAATATCGAATCAGATCCGAAAGATTTTTCTCGATTACACCGACCTGGTCGAACCGCTGTCGCTCGACGAAGCGTATCTCGACGTTACCCAAAACAAAAAAGGCAACCCAAGCGCCACTCTGATCGCCAGTGAGATCCGCGAACGCATTTTGGCCGAAACCGGTTTGACGGCGTCAGCGGGCATTTCGATCAATAAATTCGTCGCAAAAATCGCCTCCGACATCAACAAACCCAACGGGCAGAAAACTGTCGGTCCCGAAGAAGTCGAATCGTTCCTCGAAAAGCTGCCCATCAAGAAGTTTTACGGCGTAGGTAAAGTCACCACCGAGAAAATGTACCAGCTCGGCATTTTTACCGGCGAAGACCTCAAAGCCCAAAGTCTCGAGTTCCTCGAGAAGCACTTCGGGAAGTCGGGGACTTATTATTATTACGCAGTGCGCGGCATTCACAACAGTCAGGTCAAACCCGAGCGGGCGTCGAAATCGGTTGCTGCCGAACATACGTTTAACGAGAACCTGTCCTCAGAAATTTATATGCAGGAACAGTTGCAGCACATTGCCGAGCATTTGTCCAAACGATTGAAAAAATACGAAGTCGCGGGGAAAACCGTCACGCTCAAAATCAAATACAGCGATTTCACGATTCAGACCCGGAGCAAAACCTTGCCGTATTTCATTTCGGACAAAGGCCTGATCCTCGAAACCGCCACCGAACTTTTGTACCAAGAACGCATGAAAGAATCGGTTCGGCTGCTGGGAATTTCGCTGAGTAACCTAAATACCGAAGAGAAAAAAACGGTTGTGGTGCAACTGAAGTTTGAATTTTGAAATTGGTCAATAAAAAAAGCCGCCAATTGGCAGCTTCTTTAAATTTTTTGTCTCTTAATCGCGGCTGGCGAGTTTTGACAGCAGTCGCAGGAACTCTACATATAGCCAAACCAGCGTAACCATCAATCCCATCGCACCAAACCACTCCATGTATTTAGGCATTTGTTGCCCGGCACCGCGCTCGATAAAGTCAAAATCGAGGAACAGATTCAACGCAGCCACAATAATCACAAAAATCGTAATCCCGATGCTCAATAGCGAATTGCCCGCGGTAATCGGCGTAAAGCCCGACATAAACAACGAAAGGATCCACGAAAGGATGTAAAAAGTGAAGATCGCCAAGGTTGCCGCAATCACGATCGAGCGGAATTGCTGGGTGACTTTTACGATGTTATAACGGTACAATGCAAAGCAAACCATTGCGGTAACCAATGTCGCGCCGACTGCCTGAATCACGATGCCGGGATACATCAGCTCGAAAATAGCTGAAAGCCCGCCGATGAAGATACCTTCGGCCATCGCGTATGCCGGAGCCATCCAAGGCGAATACTGCGGTTTGAAAGCAGAAACCAAAAACAAAATCAATCCGAGAATGGCGCCGGCAATCATAAATGGCATTGTGTTGATTTGCTGGTAGGGCATCCACCAGGGTACGGTCGCGCCGGCCATCAGCAACACTAGCATAATAAACGTTTTGTTCATTGTGCCGGATACCGTCATGGTCTCGAAATACTCGATTGTGCCGCTGTTTCGTTGTTCAGAGACGACACGGGCATCAGAGAATGACTTGTTTTTTAAGAACGGGTTTCTAGATTTAAATTCCATATTCAATTGTTTTGTTCAACCAAAGATAAACGTTTATTCGAACGATTTGTTGTTAATTTTCGATTTCCGAAACCCGCAACGTATTGACCATGCCCTTGTCGGCAACCGGCATCGCAGCGAGGTTGATCAGGAACTCGCCTTTGGCCACATAGCCTTTTTCGCGGGCGATTTCATTGATGTCGGTGACGGTATCATCGGTACTGACGAATTTGTCGTAATAAAACGATTTAACGCCCCAAAGCAGATTCAATTGCGTCAGGATGCGCTTGTTTGAGGTAAACACCAGAATGTGCGCCGACGGTCGCCAAGCCGAAATCTGGAATGCCGTATAACCGCTGTTGGTCAAGGTACAAATGGCTTTTGCCCGGATAACGTTGGCCATCATTGCCGCGTGATGGCAAATGGCTTTGGTGATAAAACGTTTGGTGCGGATCTGCGGCGTGTTTTGCGGCACTTGGATCAGCGGCGAATCTTCCACAGCCTCAATGATTTCGGTCATTTTCTGGATGACCTGAACCGGATAATTCCCAACCGACGTTTCGCCCGACAACATCACCGCGTCGGCGCCGTCCATGACCGAATTTGCTACGTCGTTGACTTCGGCGCGTGTCGGCGTCAGGCTGGTGATCATCGTTTCCATCATCTGTGTTGCGATGATGACCGGAATTCTCGCTGTTTTGGCACGATTGACCAGTTTTTTCTGCACGAGTGGCACTTCATGCGCCGGAACTTCAACACCGAGGTCGCCGCGGGCAACCATCAATCCATCGCAAAAAGCGACGATTTTATCAATGTTGTCAAGCGCTTCCGGCTTTTCGATTTTAGCAATAATGGGAATTTTATGGTCCGAATGTTTGGCGATCAAATCTTGCAGCTCTTCAAGATCCTTAGCCGTACGCACAAATGAAAGCGCAATCCAGTCGGCTTTCATTTCAATTGCGAACATGGCGTCCTTGACGTCTTTTGGGGTCAAAGCGGGCAGTGAAACTTTGGTATTGGGCAAGTTGACCCCTTTTTTTGATTTGAGCGGTCCGCCCTGGACAACGCGGCAAAGTACTTCATCTTTGCGGTTGGTTTCGACGGCTTCAAAAATCAATTTCCCGTCGTCGAGCAAAATGCGTTCACCAGGATTGACATCCATCGGGAATTCTTTGTAATTCATATAGACGCGGTCGGCAGTTCCGGGAATGTCCTGGGCGGTCTGGAATGTAATCAGGTCGCCATTGCTGACGATGATATCTTCCTTCATCACGCCGACGCGCAATTTCGGGCCTTGTAAGTCGGCGAGAATGGCTGTGGTATATCCGAATTCGTCATTGAGTCCGCGGATGATATTGATGCGTTGCTTGACGTCATCGTAATCGGCATGGGAAAAATTAACCCTGAAAACATTGACGCCAGCTTCGATCATGTCTTTCAAAACTTCGCGTGTGCTACAGGCAGGGCCAAGCGTGGCGACGATTTTAGTCTTTTTGGTCGTAGGCATTTCTAAAAAATTAAATTGTTCTTTGATTTGACCTGGCTTGCATCGACGGTATAAACGGCGGAAACGCGGTCAATGGTATGCAGTCGGTCTATAATTTCGTCGGCGCTTTCCAGTGCGTTTTCAACCTTCAGGAAATAGTCGACTTTTTTGAATTCGGGCAAAAGA
>JAEWLD010000291.1 GCA_023393485.1 Bacteroidota bacterium | reverse complement strand
ATTTTAACCCATCCGACATAGTCAAACCCGGCGTTGTAGTTCGGGTAATCGCCTGATTGGTCGATTTCTTTGAGATAGTCGGCGATGGCGTTTTTTTCGGTTTCCGAAAAATGAAACTCAGGCATTGATCTTATTCCGCTGTTGAGCATCGATTTGATATACCCCGGGCCTTTACCGGGCGCGGAATATACGTTTGTCAAATCCGGGCCGAGATAGCCGCCAAGGCCGTAGAGCTGGTGGCATGAGAAACAATTGTTTTGCTGCCAGAGGGTTTGTCCGAGCGCTGCCGTAATGCTCATTTTCGAAGTGGCATTGTTAGGGCCGGTGTAAATCGAATAGTTGTGATAGCAAAAAATTACGCCCAGTACCGACAGGCAAATTACATATATAGCTGTATTCTTCATCATAATGCCGAAAATGCAAACTTATCGGCTTCACGTATTGCCGACTATGACCAAAATCATTCTTTGAACAAAAAAGAACAATCACCTTTACGCCGATTAAAAAAAACCGAAATGCTTCAAAATAACACTGTACACAACTTTCACATTCCCGTAATGGGACTGGCCTTTACCATCGATAGCCCGATCCGGGTCGCGCATCTCGGAATTTCATCAGTGATCTCGATCATGGACGACGATTTGATGGAAAAAATGAACGCGCATTACAGCCGGATATTCAATCTTCCGTACCGCGAAATCACGCACAAAACCAAGGACTGCCGTGCAACGCGGATTACATCCTATTTAAATTTAGTCAACGCGATCGTGACTTTAAAATTTGCGGAATTCAAAGCCAGGCTCACCGAAAGCAAAACTGCAGTCGCCGATTTTGTAACGATGCTTCCCAAAAAATCCGAAGTGCGGTCGGGACTTGAAAACCTGCTCGGCGATAGCCATTTCGCGGCAGAAAAAGTAAGGGCATTTTGCGAAAAGCATCTTCGCCCCGGCGAGATCGACGTGAACATCATGACCAAGGTCGACCGCGAAAATTTTGAAAAAAACAACCCGCTGCCGGTTGAGATGAATGACGCCCATGCGGCTTTGCGCGGCTTTGCCAACAGCGCACTTTCTTCGTCGGTAGTATTATCGGCCGGGATGAACCCGCGGCTTTACGGCTATTTTGAGATCTTTCCCGATTTTTTCCCCGACGAAAATTTCCTTCTAAAAAAAAGGATCACTATAAAAGTCAGCGATTTCCGGTCGGCGATGATCCAGGGCAATTTCCAGGCGAAAAAAGGATTGTGGGTTTCCGAATTCAGGATCGAATCGGGATTGAACTGCGGCGGCCACGCCTTTGCAACCGACGGCCTGCTGATGGGACCGATTCTGGAAGAATTCAAACAAAAGAAAGATAACCTCATTTCGGGAATGCATGAGTTGGTTTGCAAGGCGCTCGCCCAGAAAAATCTGCCGGTGCCAAATGCGCCGATGGCGGTCAAAATCACGGTTCAGGGAGGCGTCGGGACGGCAGAAGAACACGACTTTTTGCTTTCACATTACAACACTGATTCGGTTGGCTGGGGCTCGCCGTTTCTTTTGGTTCCCGAAGCGACATCGGTTGATGATGCGACACGGCAACTTCTCGCCGGAGCACGCGAAAATGATTTGTATACCAGCAATCTTTCGCCGCTCGGCGTCCCATTTAACACCGTCAGGGGAACGACCAGTGAAATCGTCAGGCGCAAAAGGGTTGAGTCGGAAAAACCCGGCAGCCCATGCCCGAAAAAATATCTGGCGCTAAACACCGAATACGGAAACGAGGGAATTTGTACGGCATCGCGGAAATACCAGCAAATCAAACTCAACGAACTTAATAGCGAAACTCTGCCGCCCGAAGAATACAATGCGCGAAAAGACGCCATCACTGAAAAAGCCTGTCTTTGCGTAGGACTTGCCAATGCTTCGCTGCTCGAAAACGGAATCAAGATCAAAGGCGACCAAAGCGTGATTATCTGTCCCGGGCCAAATATCGCTTACTTCGACAGGCAATATTCACTGCGCGAAATGATCGGGCATATTTACGGCGGGTACTCGCTCGTGGAAAATTCAAGGCCCAATCTTTTTATAAAGGAACTGTCGCTTTACGTGAAACACCTGCGAACTGAAATCAATGCCGATTCTCTGGCGACTTCGTCCAAAAAAATCGAAAAATTAAAAGAAAATCTCTTATCGGGCGTACGCTATTACAAGGATCTTTTTACGTCGGCCGCTTCATTCAGGAACAATCTGGAAGGCAATCTCAGAGCGCTCGACGCGATTGAGGCTGAACTGCTGGCTGTTTCCTTACGCGAAAGCACGGCAGCCGTATTTGCCTGATATGATTGCGGTCATAAAATGCTTATCCTGAACCGAGTAATTTTACGGGGTTATTGATTGCCTGCCCTAAAGCCAACTATGAACATGGACAAAAAAATGCTGGTTGAAGAAATTAACCGACTTCGCAAGGAAAAAAATGCGGTGATCCTCGCCCATTATTATCAGCAGCCCGATATTCAGGATATTGCCGATTTTGTGGGCGACAGTCTCGAACTTTCAAAAAAAGCCGCCGGGACCGACGCCGATATCATTGTCTTTGCCGGAGTTCATTTCATGGCCGAAACCGCAAAAATCCTGAACCCCGAAAAAACCGTGCTTCTCCCCGATCTGAAAGCCGGATGTTCGCTCGCCGACGGCTGCCTGCCAGAGGATTTCAAAAAAATGAAAGCCAGGTATCCGGATCACAAAGTCGTGACCTACATCAATTGTTCGGCTGAGATCAAGACCTTGAGCGATGTAGTATGTACGTCTTCAAACGCGAAAAAAATCATCGAATCTTTCCCCGAGGACCAGCCGATAATTTTCGCCCCTGACCGGAATCTCGGCAAATACCTTCGGCGTGAAACCAAACGCGATCTGGTTTTGTGGGACGGTTCGTGTGTTGTCCACGAGGCTTTTTCACTGGACAAAGTTGTTGCGCTTTACAAGCAATATCCGGGAGCCGAATTTGTGGCGCATCCCGAATCTGAATCGGCAATCCTTGAAATCGCGAATTACATCGGATCGACCTCGGGAATGATCAATTACATCAAAAACAGCGAAACCAAAACGTTTATCGTGGCAACCGAAGCCGGAATTTTACACCAACTTTCAAAACTTGTCCCCGACAAAACGCTTATTCCCGCGCCGGCTTTTGAAGACAACACCTGCGCCTGCAGCGAATGTGCTTTTATGAAACTCAATACGCTGGAGAAACTTTATCAATGCCTGAAAAACAATTCGCCGCAGATAACGATTCCTGACCAAATAAGGCAGCAGGCGTTGATTCCGATTCGGCGAATGCTGGAACTCTCATAAACAACTGCAATGCTAAGAACAGATATACTTATTGTCGGAACAGGAATCGCAGGGCTTTCTTTTGCGATCAAGACGGCAAAAAAGAGAAAAGACCTCGCGATCGTGATCATGACGAAAGACCGGGCCGAAACCACAAATACACAATTTGCCCAAGGCGGGATTGCGGTCGTTATCGACAAGCTTAACGACAGTTTTGACCAACACATTGCTGACCCGCTCAAATCAGGCGGTGGACAGTGCGATCCCGAAATCGTTGAAATGGTCGTCCGTCAGGCACCGCAAAGGTTACAGGAACTCGTAGATATAGGCGTGGAATTTGACAAAAAGCAAACAGGCTGGAATCTTGCGCTCGAAGGCGGCCATTCGCAGTCGCGGATTCTCCACCACAAGGACAGCACCGGCTTTGAAATCGAAAAAATCCTGCTGCAGGAATTAAGTCGGCTCGCTAATGTCACTTTGCTTGAAAACCATTTCGTGATTGATCTGGTCACTGAAAAATCAGGTTACACCAAACGCTGCGTCGGGGCATTTTTCTTTGACGACGAAAACAGGATCGGCTACATCCGCTCAAAGGTAACCGTGCTCAGTACCGGCGGATGCGGCCAAATCTTCAGAAATACGACTAATGCAACAATTGCGACCGGAGACGGCGTCGCGATTGCGCATCGGGCGAAAGCAAAAATCCAGGACATGAATTACATCCAGTTTCATCCCACGGCGATGTACGAACCTGGAAAGAATCCGAGTTTCCTGCTTTCCGAAGCCCTGCGCGGCTTTGGTGCGCACGTGGTAAACGAGCGTGGAAAACGCTTTTTGTTCGAATATGACCTAAGAGGCGAACTCGCCACCCGCGACATTGTTTCAAAGGCGATCATCGAAGAAATGCGGAAAAGCGGACAAAAACACAGCTATCTGGATTGCAGGCATTTGGATCCTGAGGCGTTTATGGGTCATTTTGAGTCGATTTACAATTATTGCAAAAGCAAGGGAATTGACCCGCTAAAAGAACTCATCCCAATTACACCGGTCGCCCATTACCAGTGCGGCGGCATCACGGTCAATAAGAACGCGCAAACCACTGTCAATGGTTTGTATGCCATCGGCGAATGTGCCCGGACCGGTTTGCACGGCCACAACAGGCTGGCATCAAACTCTTTGCTCGAAGCGGTCGTATTTGCGCATCAGGCTTCGGAAAAAATTTGCGAGATCATCGACGACGTGTCGCATTCGCCTAGGTTTTATGTCAACAAATATCGCACGGCGGCCAAACCGCCACAAAACAATCGGATTTCAGAAATACGCGAGCAGACAAAAGCTGTCCTCGAACAGTTTTATGCAGACGATGACCGGGAAAATGCGCTTGCCCGAACCCGGTTGCTGCTCGATGCCGCCGAAGCGGTTTTTGAGCAGGAAACCATCTCAAGGCCGATCATCGAATTGTTGAATATAGTAACAGCGGCGTCGCTTGTCATTGCGCACGCCGAACAAAATAAATTAATAACTCTTTAAATTAAATAGACATGACAGTAGATACAAAAATTACAATCGGAGAAATCGTTACCGAAGACTTCAGGACAGCTGCGGTATTTTCAAAACACGGAATCGACTTTTGCTGCAAAGGCGACCGCACGCTTGAAGAAGTCTGCGAGAAGAAAATCGTCCCAATCAACGTACTGATGGATGAATTGGCGCAGGCGGCATGCTCTGCCGGACAAGCAATTGATTATGATTCATGGCCGTCGGATTTGCTGATTGACTACATCGAGAAAAAACACCACCGCTACAT
>JAEWLD010000234.1 GCA_023393485.1 Bacteroidota bacterium | reverse complement strand
TCGGTTTCGGATTTGCCGCGATCGTGATGATTATTAGTCTTCTGACCTTTACCCAAACCCAAAAAAGTCTTGGCCCGATTGGGCTGACACCTTTACAGCACATAGAAAAATCGAAGCGGAAATTGTGGGAAGGCTTGACCTACGCAGGTTCGCTTTTGATTGTTCCGGTAATCATCATCATGGTTGCCAACACTGAATACACCGATTATTTTATGATGGTGATCGGCCCGGCGTCGATTTTATATCTTTTTTACGAGATGAAGAATTTTTCGGCAGCCGAAAACAAAAAGCTTTTCGCCGCGCTGATATTCATCATTTTCTCGATTTTCTTTTGGGCGTTTTTCGAACAAAGCGGCGGCTCGCTGAGCTTGTTTGCGGCGAACAATCTAAATAATAATATTGCCGGAATTCCACTTAGCGCCAATGGTGTCAACAATTCGGCGAATTCACTTTTCGTGATCGCTTTTGCAACAGTGGTCGGACTCGTTTGGCTGTGGATGGCGAAGCGCAAGATAGAACCGAACACCGTAGTGAAATTCGGGCTTGGCTTTTTGTTCCTTGCCGGCGGATTTTATGTGTTCTACGCCACAAAGTTTTTCGCCAACGAGCAAGGAATTACTTCGTTGGGCATATTTACTTTAGGCTGGTTTGTGATTACTTTTGGCGAATTGTGCCTCTCACCGATAGGCATGTCAGCCATGACAAAATTATCACCCCAGAAAACACAAGCGGTTATTATGGGAATGTGGTTTTTGGCGAGCTCTTACGGACAGTATTTTGCCGGCTTGCTGGGTGCGAACATTGCAGGCGCATCTGAAAACATGTCGAACCTTGAAAAGCTCAACGTCTATGCCGACGGTTACAAACAGCTCGGGCTTTATGGTCTGATTGCGGGCGTAGTACTGATCGCAATTTCGCCACTGGTCAAAAAATTAATGCAGGAAGTTCGATAAATAATACGTATTTTTCGGCACCGTTTTTGTCAGGCGGCGCCGGCTTTAAAGAAAATATATTATGAAAAAAATGATGATTGCCCTGTTTCTCCTGATGGGCGCGATGACGATGCAAGCCCAGGATTTGGTCTGGCACAATGACGTAAAGAAAGCCACCGAAATTTCTGCAAAATCCAAAAAGCCAATGATGCTCTTCTTTACCGGAAGCGATTGGTGCGGCTGGTGCATGCGCCTGCAGAAAGAGGTGTTCAAAACGCCCGAATTTACAAAATGGGCAAAAGACAATGTTATCCTTGTTGAACTCGACTTTCCGCGCCGCTCGCCGCAACAGCCAGAAATCCAGCAGCAAAACATGCAGCTCCAGCAAACGTTTCAGGTGATGGGCTACCCAACGGTGTGGTTTGTCAATGGAACCGTAGGCAAGGATAAAAAAGTCAACTTTGAAAAATTAGGCAGTACCGGATATGTTGCCGGCGGACCATCCAAATGGCTCGAAGGCGCAAACCAGATTATCGGCCAGAAAAAGCTCTGATTTAATCTGACAATCTAAAAAATCCCTTTTCGTTCGTGTAATGGAAAGGGATTTTTCGTTTAGTACATGTGGCTTTCCATCGTACAACGTCGCTTTTGAAATTTGAGGCGTCGGCAACCACGAGTTCTGGATTGGATTCGGCAAGCCACCGATCAAGATTGATTTTCGGCGACTGCGACAATACTATAATACCGGGTTTAAATCGGGCGATTTCAATGTCTTGGTCAACCAACAGTATTTTTTTGCCACCGAACCAATAAGTGTGGCGCGTACTGGCAGAATCGATCCGGTTCGCGAATCGGGCCACCGCAAAACCTTTTATAAATTGGCTGCTGCCGTACACTTGGATCGACTTGCCATGACGATCAACAAGGATCGTCTTTCTCGGAACATTGAAAATCACAAACTCGGAATGCCGTTGATAATGCCAATTCGAGCCAATGATCGCACATTGTAAAATTAAGACACTCAAAGCAGCCGAAAACAAGCGGCGCGGCGAAGGTTTTTTTAACCAAATCGTCAGACAGATAATCGCGAGATAACACGTTGCCGCGATTAAAGTATTGCACGGAATCTCAGTCAATACAAATTGGTCGAACGAGGCAATGAAGCCGATCACGCGATTGAGCGCGGCAATCGACCACTCGAGCGCATCGGTCAGGAACGGAATGACGTAACCAAGCGCCGCTGGCAAAATCACGATAATTCCCAGCGCCATAATAAGGCTTAACATTGGAATTACGATTACATTGGTAACAAAAAACAAAGCGGGGAATTGGTGGAAGTAATATAGGCTGATTGGCAATGTCCCGATCTGCGCTGCGAATGACACCGTGACAATTTCCCAAAAATAGTTGACGATCCGGTTTTGTGGCTTCCAGATTCCGGCAAATAGCGGTTGCAGCCAAATGATAAAAAACAGCGCCGCATAACTCAGCTGAAAGCCGACGTCGAAAATAAACGCGGGTTCAAAAATCAGGATTAAAAGCAACGAGACAATGAGCGTATGATAAGTATTTGTACTGCGTCTTAAATTCATCCCAATGGCCACAAACGAAAACATCGTAGCAGACCTGACGACCGATGGAGCCAATCCGGCAACCAATGCGAATCCCCAAAGCGAGAGTACAACACAACTCAGCCGAACAGCGTTCCATCGACGTGTTTTTGGCAATTTCTGCAACAGGAAATTGATGAAAAGCATCACGAACCCGACATGCAGCCCCGAAACCGACAAAATGTGTACGGCGCCGGCAAACTGATAATCTTTGATTGTTTCTCGCGAAATTTCCTGCTGCTGGCCGAGAATAAGCGCGTGTAAAACCTGTAATTCGGGTTCTCGAAAATGACTCATACGCAGCGCCTCGATCATTTTGGTTCTCAGCCTGTCGGCGTAGTAAAAGAAGTTTTTGCTGACGCCGATTATTTTGTAATTCTGCGTGTCGAGGTAACATTGGGCCGGAATCGATTTGTCATTTAAGTATCTGCCGTAATCAAATCGGGCCGGGTTCAACGGCGGTTTGTTTTTGATGATCGGGCTGGACGCAATGAGTTTGGTTCCAATCGGAAATTTTTCGCCCGACTTAAAATGGAGCAGGATTTTTCCGTGCGAAGCCTGATTGTCGATTTGGGTTACTTCGGCAATATATCGGCTTCGGTTTGCGCTGTTTTTGAGCCTTTCAGCAAGCCGGACGGTTGCTGTGTGTTTCTTTTCAA
The DNA here is from genome assembly GCA_023393485.1 of Bacteroidota bacterium. Taxonomy (GTDB): domain Bacteria; phylum Bacteroidota; class Bacteroidia; order Flavobacteriales; family Flavobacteriaceae; genus Flavobacterium. The sequence goes on along the minus strand of JAEWLD010000234.1, from coordinate 2,465 downwards.
GTGAATTATAATAATGTCCTCGCTCGTTGTAATACGCATGTACGGATTGCGTAGACATTCCGGTACAAAAGGCGAAGGCATAAAACAACACACCGAAGGGAACGGGATTGCGGCGCTTTCGTGCAACTAAATATCCAGCGCCGAGCAATACCGCAAAACTTGCTGAAATTGCCAAGGCCAACCCGATATCCGGCCTGAAGCAGTAGCCGCAAATAATTCCGGGTACAAATAACCCGCAAAACCGCACCAGCGGAAAACGTAAAATTTCCATGCCTAAAACTAACAACATGGAATTTTACACCGTTACGGTTTTCCCATAAAATTAAAAAGCCCGAACATTCGGGCTTCTGTTTTATCGTGCTGACAGCGTTTACATGATGACGCGGTTTGCCTGAGCGAATGTGCGCTGATAATACGGTTCTTTTGTTGAGGAAATGATAACGCCTTTTGAGCTCGAAGAATGGATGAACCTGATTTCGTCACCATTGTTTTCAATCACCATACCGACGTGATTGATTGCGCTGCGGCCATTCGTCCTGAAAAATACCAAGTCACCTTTTTGCGCATCGGCAGGGTCGATTTTCTCGCCGACCTTTGCCATTTCATATGAACTGCGCGGCAATTTCATGCCGAAGATGTCAAAAACGGCAGTGACCATTCCCGAACAATCCATTCCGGCACGCGATGTTCCGCCGCCGCGATAGTGAACGCCGATGAAGTCCATTGCGTTGTTGATCATCTGTACCGAAAGGTAATTTTCTGTCGGGCCGATCACAACATCGGTTTCGTTATCGTCGTTGAGAATGGTGCGTTTGCGTTTCTTGGTGTTTTTTGATTTCGCTACGGAAGTGGCTTGTTTAGCCGGAACTGCTTTGGTCTTAGCCGTTTCGGTGTCGGCTTTTTTGTCTGCGGAAGCGGTGTAAACTCCCTTTTTGATGGCTTCTTTCTTGTTCGTGACGATTTGGGCGTTGGTCAGCGAAACAAACAGGAGCGCAAGGATTAGTAGGATTTTGTTCTGCATATTTTTATTTTTTATTCTGCCGGCGTGCCGGTCTTTATTTATAAAAATCCAAAATGGGGTTTGAATTAGGTAACGTGTACTTGTTAATTAATATTATACAACTTTTCCCAAAAATATCATTATTTCCACTTTCTCGCTAATAAAAGGGTAAAAAAGTTTATAACTCGCCGGGTTATCAACTGATACTAAACGTGTTGTAAGAAATTTACAGGTAAGAAATTAATAGATGTTGGCGATGATCAGTTTTGCGGTTTTACTCGATGCGCCAACGCCGCCAAGTTTGTTTTCCAGTGCGTCATAATCAGCCAGCATACGGTCGCGATTGGCCGGCTCAAACAGTTTCGAGAGTTCGGCTTTGAGGTTTTTCAAATTGAGCTCGCTTTGGATCAATTCAGTCACGACGGGCTTGTCCATGATCAGGTTGACCAGTGAAATGTATTTAAGGGTAATCACCCGTTTGGCAATTTGATACGAAACCCAGCTTCCTTTATAACAAACCACTTCGGGAACTTTGAACAATGCGGTTTCTAGTGTCGCGGTGCCCGAGGTGACCAAAGCTGCCGACGCAACGCTCAACAAATCATAAGTTTTGTTTGATACGAAATGCACGTTTTTATTGGTCAGGAATTGTTCGTAAAAATGGAAATCCTGGGCCGGCGCACCTGCAATCACAAATTGGAAATCGGGAAAATCATTGACCACGCTCAGCATGACCGAGAGCATTTTTGTGATTTCCTGTTTTCGGCTTCCGGGCAATAGCGCAATCACGGGCCGGTTGTCGAGATTATTTTCGATCCTGAATTGGTCGATATCGGTTTTTGGGCGGTTGTGGATCGCATCGATCAGCGGATGGCCAACGAATTCCACCGCGTAATCGTGTTTGCCTTCATAAAAATCCTTTTCAAACGGCAAAATCACATACATTTTATCGACGTCGCGGCGAATGGCTTTGATCCGGTTCTCTTTCCACGCCCAGATTTGTGGCGAAATATAGTAATGCGTTTTATATCCAAGCCCTTTCGCCCATTTCGCAATCCGCATATTGAACCCGGGATAATCGATGAAAATGATGACATCGGGATTGAATTGCCCGATGTCTTTTTTGCAGAGATCGATGTTGCGCAGGATTGTCTTAAGGTTCATCAACACTTCGGCAAAACCCATAAAGGCCAGCTCTCGATAGTGTTTGACAAGCGTGCCGCCGGTTTTTTGCATCAAGTCGCCGCCCCAAAAACGGATGTCGGCGTTCGGGTCTTCTTCGTATAAGGCTTTCATCAGGTTTGAGCCGTGAAGATCGCCCGACGCTTCGCCTGCAATGATGTAATATTTCATATCAAACCAAAAGTGTCAAAACCGTCATGATCAGCAAGCCCAATATTACGCCGCGCGCCATTAAATCCCGCTTGTATCGCAGCAGGACAAAAAATGCGACGAGGCTTAAAAT
>JAEWLD010000135.1 GCA_023393485.1 Bacteroidota bacterium | reverse complement strand
TGTTCGACTCGATCAATTTGGTCATGACGCCGCCCATGGTTTCGATACCGAGCGAAAGTGGCGTGACGTCCAAAAGCAATACGTCTTTGACGTCGCCCGAGAGAACGCCGCCCTGAATAGCCGCACCGATGGCTACAACTTCGTCAGGGTTTACGCCTTTCGACGGCTTTTTGCCAAAGAACTTCTCTACTTCTTCCTGGATTTTCGGGATGCGGGTCGAACCGCCAACAAGGATGATTTCATCGATATCCGATTTTGAAACGCCTGCATCTTTCAAAGCTTTTTCAACCGGAGCCATTGAACGTTTGACAAGGTCATCTGTCAATTGCTCGAATTTCGCGCGGGTCAAAGTTTTCACCAGGTGTTTCGGTCCTGAAGCCGTAGCCGTGATGTATGGCAGGTTGATTTCGGTTTGAGGCGAAGACGACAATTCGATTTTGGCTTTCTCTGCCGCTTCTTTCAGCCGTTGCAACGACATCGCATCCTGACGCAGGTCGACGCCTTCTTCTGACTGGAATTCTGAAGCCAGCCAGTCAATGATTTCCTGGTCGAAATCATCACCGCCCAAATGCGTATCGCCGTTTGTCGACAATACTTCGAATACGCCGTCACCCAATTCGAGAATCGAGATATCGAACGTACCGCCGCCCAAGTCGTAAACCGCGATTTTCTGGTCTTTGCCTTGTTTGTCCAAGCCATAAGCAAGAGCGGCCGCGGTTGGCTCGTTGATGATACGCATGACTTTGAGACCTGCAATTTCGCCTGCTTCTTTGGTAGCCTGGCGCTGCGCATCGTTAAAGTATGCCGGAACGGTGATTACCGCTTCGCTGACGGTTTGCCCAAGATAATCTTCGGCAGTCTTTTTCATTTTCTGGAGCGTCATCGCAGACAATTCCTGTGGCGTGTACAAACGGCCGTCGATGTCGACACGCGGCGTATCGTTATCGCCTTTGACCACTTTATAAGGAACGCGCGAGGCTTCTTTTGCGCTCTCAGAGTATTTGTTGCCCATAAAACGCTTGATGGAAGCAATCGTTTTATGCGGATTGGTTACCGCTTGTCTTTTTGCCGGATCGCCAACCTTGATTTCGCCGCCTTCAACAAAAGCGATGACCGACGGCGTAGTCCGTTTTCCTTCGGCATTAGGTACAACTACCGGTTCGCTGCCTTCCATTACCGCTACGCAGGAGTTTGTGGTACCTAAGTCAATTCCAATTATTTTACCCATTTTTTCTATGAATTAGTTTATTATTTTAAGAGTTGAGTTTTAAACTTCGCGGCGCATTTGTCAATCACTGTGCCACCTGCCGGAAATCAGAAATGTGTCAGTAATTTATTACCGAAGGCTGACAAGTTGACATTTTCGGATTTAAATGCGCGGCGTATGGCAGCGAAAAAAAGTCATTTGACATCGACGGGTTCAAAAATTCTTCCTACTTTTAAATATTTGGATAACCGAAACAATGAATAAATTTTTCCGGAAACTGCCATTGCAGGCCAAACTGCTTTTGATCGGATTGATTCCTTTAATATTCCTGATTTATCTCAGTATCCGCATTTACGACGAACAATCCGAAAAGCTCCAGATTTTCGAAAATTACCGCCAGTATTTTAAAGAATCGGAAGGCATAAGCGAATTGATCAGCGCAATGCAGGACGAACGCCGATACGCATTTGATTTCATCCTGACCGGAAACATGAAAGCTGAAATGCTGCTGCAGCGGCCCAAGACCAACGCGCTGATCCAAAAATTGACAGCAAACGACGACCCTATTCTGAAAGGTTTTGTACACTTTACAAAACTCCGCCAGTTGGACAGCATAAGAAACAGGACAGACAGCCTTAAGATCGATGCCAACGGCGTAATGCATTATTATTCCAATACCGTTTTCAGGCTCAATACGCTCAATACGATTCCGCCTGCCAGAACGCCGTATCTGAAACCGGTGTACAGCGAATTGATGACCCAAAAGACATTGTCTGAAATGATCACTTATTTTGGAATCATCAGAAGCAACATCTACAATGTATTGCAAACCAAAAAATATATGGTAGAAACGCTCATCGGCACGTATCCGACGTATGAGGTCTACCGCTCCTACGAACAGGAATTGCTCGCAAAAGCGCCGCCGGCAGTGCTCTGGAGTTACAAAGCGGTAAAAACCAACACGGCTTTCCAGCCCACAATCGCCTATACCGATAAATTATTCAAAACTTTCACATTCGATGACAGTTTTACCGCCGCCCAATGGTGGAAAGTGTCTGAAGAAGGTACAAACCAGCTTCAACAACTCCAGGCTGCAACCTGGGAAACTTTGAACGGTAAGATTGACAAGATGTATGATGACGAGAAAAACCGCCGCAATCAAACCATTATCTTTTTGACCCTGGCGCTTGGCGCGACGATTTGCGTTTTGACTTATGTCATATTTTTGATCAGGCAGACGCTCGTGAGGCTTCGGATCGCGGCAGAGAAAATTTCAGCGGGCGAAACCGGCGTGGAAATCGAAGTCGAAACCAACGACGTAATTGGAAGGCTCGCAAATGCGATCCGCGAAATCGATGTGACCAATCAGTCTCTCGCCCACGCCGCCGATGCGATCAGGCGCGGAAATTTCAGCGTCGAAGTCGCCCCGCGGGGCAGCAATGATGCGCTGGGGAACAACATTCTCGCGATGAAGGACGAACTCCTGCTGTACAATCAAAAAATGGAAAATCTGGTTTCAATCCGGACCGAGGAATTGGCGCGCTCAAACGAAGATTTACAGCAATTTGCGCACGTTGCCTCGCACGACTTGAAGGAACCGCTGCGGAAAATCGCGACTTTCAGCAGCATTTTGCTCGATGAACATGCCGACGGACTATCGCCAAAAGGGAAACTATACCTGTCCAAAATCGAAGGCGCAGCGCAGCGGATGTCAGTCATGATTGAAGGTGTCCTAGCCTATTCTACCGTGACAGCTGATTTGCAGGCATTCGAAAAAGTCGGTCTCGCCGGTGTGATTGAGGATGTCAAAGGCGATCTCGAACTCGCGATTATCCAGAAAGACGCCGAAATTATTTGCGGGTCTTTGCCTCAAGTGTCCGGAATCCGGATTTTGGTTTACCAGCTGTTCTACAACCTGATCAACAATGCACTCAAATTTTCAAAGACAGACACTTCGCCCATCATACGTATCGATGGCGTGGCCCAACGGCGTACGGTCAATAAAAAATCGGGCAATTTTATCCACATCACGGTAAAAGACAACGGCATCGGGTTCAATCAGGACTATGCCGAAAAGATTTTTGGCGTGTTCTCAAGGCTCAATCCAAAAGAGGTTTACGAAGGCACCGGGCTTGGACTCGCGCTATGTAAAAAAATCGTCATCCGTCACGGAGGCGAAATCTACGCGGAAAGCCACGAGGGCGACGGCGCAACGTTCCACATATTTTTACCGGCCGCAAAATGACGGGCGCGAAATGGCAACTTTTGAATTATTCGATTTTGATGGGCACGATCATCTTGTCGGCTTATTTAGGATGGATTCCAACCCAATTGCACGAGATTCCGTTTTATGACCGCGCGGGCCACTTTGTGTTATACGGGCTTTGGGGTTATTTTTTCGGCAATGCATTTCAAACTCCGCTGTTCTCGAACGGAAAATTTGACCTGCAGGCCGGAATCATTTTTATGATGGCATTGGCGGTCATCGAGGAATCGCTTCAGCAATTCTCGCCGATGCGGACCTTTAGCCTTGCCGATTTGGCCTTTGGACTGTCTGGCATTCTCC
>JAEWLD010000053.1 GCA_023393485.1 Bacteroidota bacterium | reverse complement strand
GTTTCGAGAACCGCATTGACATATAATTCGACCTTTTCGGGCGCTTCTTCACCAGCCGGCAAATCTTTGGGAATAAAACTGATGTTGACGTATCCGCCCGTTTTATCGTTGATTTGCTGCCGGGATTTATTCTGGTACAGGTCGCGGTAATCGACGTGTTCAAATTCGCCGGCGATAAACCCAAAAAAATCATTGTTGAATTCAACGACCTGCGAATAACTCCTGAAATTTTTCTCGAGCGAAAACAGTTCTTTCTCGGGATTGTTAAATGGATTATATGGCTTGCCCTCGATATTTTTCGCGAGTGTGATGAATTGTTCGGCCTTGCCGCCGCGCCAACGGTAAATCGATTGTTTCGGGTCGCCGACGATCATCAGTGAACCGCGCCGGCCATTAAGATCTTCAGACGATGTTGCATTGTCTATCAGCGGAATGATGTTTTGCCACTGCAACTCAGACGTGTCCTGAAATTCATCGATGAAAAAATGCCGGTATCGCTCACCCATGCGCTCATAGATAAACGGCGCCGGCTGGTTTTGGATGTGCTCGTAAATGAGCTTGTTGAATTCGGATATTGACAGGATTTGCTGTTCCTGCTGGATTCGCGTCAATTCATCATTGACCGTATTGAGCAATGAAAGCGGCGTGATGTTTCTGAGAAAAGCGAGGTAAAAATCGCGCTTTTCATAATTGGCGTAAATCTGCGAAAGAATGTCAAGCCATTGCGGAATCAGGCTTTCGATGACGACGCGGTCAGGCGCGGTTTTATTGATCCGTATGTCTTCCGGGCAACAATAACGCTTGTGTGAATCCTTGAGTTCGTTGCTGATGATATAGCCGAAATGTTTCGGGAAATTACCGCCTGAAAACGACGCAGGGTTTATTCCATTGTTTGAAATCAATGCCAATGCGGACTGTGCCAAATTCGCATTTTCGGTGTCGATGACCGCGACCGCTTCTGAGAGTTGCGCTTTGATCCGCAAAAATTCAGGGATTTCCTTTCCCTTGAAGTGGATGAGTTCATTGCGGTTATTATCATTGAGGATCAAACGTCCGGTCTCGGCGATGTCGCGCGAAACATCCCAGCTTTTGTCGTCGTCGGTTTTTTCCATCGTGAAGTCGACCAGCAAATCGGTCAACGTCGGGTTTTCTCCGGCCTGGGCAATGAGTGCGTCAACGGCTTCGGCCAAAAGGTTTTCTGTATCGAGCGAAACATCAAAAGTGGTTGGCAGATTCAAATCATGCGCAAAAGTCCGGATGACGCGATGCGTGAATTTGTCAATCGTAGAAATATCGAACGCCGCATAATTGTGGATGATATGCCGGATGATGCTTTTTGATTTGCGCTGAATGTCTTGAAGCGACAGATTGGTTTCCGAACCGATGTGCCGCATCAGGCTTTCGGCTTTTTCAGACGGCGATTCCTTGGCGAATTCAGACAAGCTGCCGACGATGCGGCTTTTCATTTCATGAACCGCTTTATTGGTAAAGGTAATTGCCAAAATGCTGCGGTATGCATCTTCATTTGGCGAGGTCAGGATGATTTTGAGATATTCCTTGACCAGCGCGTAGGTTTTTCCTGAACCTGCCGATGCGTCATAGATTGAAAATGCGGGACGTTTCAAATGGCGGATTGGTGTTTGGTTATTTTATTCGGCTGGAACCGATACAATTCGGTACGCCTCGGGCAATCGGATTAATTGAACCGACTGCCTAGCCCGGATGGCAGCGGCTAGCCTTTTGAAGAAAATGCCCTGATTTTTCACGTTCATTGCGGCGACCGACGGAAGCCGTGAATGAACGCCGAAAAATGGGCTGTTTTCAAAAAAGCTAAAAGCGTACAGCCGGAAATTGCTCCTAAAAAAAAGAAAACAATCAAATCTATCCAAAGTTAAATGTTTAAATTTGAATTCATTTAAATTTTTATAAACCAAAAACAATCAATCATGGCTTTTGAATTACCGCAATTACCTTACGCCTACGACGCGCTTGAACCAAATATTGACGCGCGCACCATGGAAATCCACCACACGAAACACCATAATGCCTATACGACCAACCTCAACGCGGCGATTGCAGGCACAGATCTCGAAGGCAAAACCATCGAAAACATCTTGATCAACCTCGACAAGAAAAATGCGGCCGTACGCAACAACGGCGGCGGTTATTACAACCACAATTTGTTCTGGAAAATCATGTCTCCGAATGGCGGCGGCGCGCCGAAAGGCGATTTGGCTGAGGCGATCGATCGCGACTTCGGAACATTGGATGAATTCAAGGCTAAATTTGCAAAAGCGGCCACGACACAATTCGGCTCTGGCTGGGCTTGGCTTTGTGTTCACAAAGGCGGAAAATTGGAGGTTTGCTCAACCCCGAACCAGGATAATCCGTTGATGCCGGATTCAGGCTGCGGCGGCACGCCTATCCTTGGACTCGACGTTTGGGAACATGCGTATTATTTGAATTATCAAAACCGTCGCCCTGATTATATTACAGCGTTTTTCAATGTGATCAATTGGGAAGAAGTCGCGAGAAGGTATGCGACGGAGAAATAGGTCAAATGACAAACGTCGAACGTCGAACGTCGAACGTCGAACGACTGAGAAAAAAAAACCGGACCCATGGGTTCGGTTTTTTTATTAAATCTTATGTATTGTAAACCTTTATTTCACAACTGTAATACTCGTTCGTCGTTTGACGTTCGTCGTTTGACGAAAATAAAAAAGGTGGAATTGCTTCCACCCTTTTTGCCCCAAATCTACCATAAACTTAACCTACTAATGCTATGGTGATTCAAATGTATAGCGGTGGTTCACTGTGGCAAAATTTATTAGATGAACGACACGAAAAAACGTTAATACGCTCATTTGTAAATTTTTTTGTCAAAAAAACCTCATTTCCGGCAAATTTTAACATCCGGCGCAAATCGGAAAAACGGGTTTTGACTAAATGAAAACCGGACAATTTACTGTCCGGTTTTTTTATTGTTTCGTGCTGTGTATCAAATAAAAAAGGTGAAGTAAACTTCACCCTTTTTGCCCCAAATCTACCATAAACTTAACCTACTAATGCTATGGTGATTCAAATGTATACGGACACTATATCGTTAACAAAAATATTCGGCGAACTGCACCAAAAATCGATGAAGTGCGTTTTTCATCGATTTTCTAATAAGCACGGGCATCTTTTCCTTCGTAAAAATTCATAAACGCCCTGTTAACCACACGGTTACCGCCTGGCGTTGGATAGTCCCCGGTAAAGTACCAATCGCCAAGATTTTTCGGACAAGCCACGTGCAGATTCTCGACAGACTGGAAGATGATTTTTACTTCGGCATTGATGTCCGACGAACTCAACATTTGGGCTATTTTATCTGAAATTTCCTCGTCGGTGAACGGCGCGTAGATTTCGGTGACGTAGTTGACAACGTCGACGTCTTTGAATTTTTCCTGCGCTTTGCATTTTGCGTACACCTGGTCGACGATGTGATACAAATTTCTTTCGCGCAGCAGTTCAAGCGCGGCATTAAAGGCAATCAAACCTTCGAGCTTGGCCATGTCAATTCCGTAACAGTCCGGATAACGGATTTGCGGCGCCGAGGAAACAATCACTATGCTTTTTGGTTTCAACCGGTCCATCATTTTTATGATTGACATTTTGAGCGTCGTTCCCCGGACAATGCTGTCATCGATAATGACCAAATTGTCCTCTGGTTTGATCACGCCATAAGTCACGTCGTAAACGTGGGCAACCAGATCATCCCGGCTTGAATCCTCGGTAATGAAAGTACGCAGTTTGGCGTCCTTGATCGCGATTTTCTCGGTCCTGATCTTGACAGACAGCAATTCCTCGAGCGTTTCGCGGGTCAGGGTTTTCCGGCGTTGCAGGATTTCGGCATTTTTTCGCTGGTTGAGAAAGTCATTCGCCGCTTCAACCATGCCGTAGAACGATACTTCAGCCGTATTCGGAATATAGGAAAACACCGTATTGTCTGTGTCGTTCCCAATGGCTCTTAAGACTTGCGGCAAGATCAATTTGCCGAGATTTTTGCGTTCCTGGTAAATTTCGGCGTCGCTGCCTCGCGAGAAATAAATGCGTTCAAACGAGCAGGCTTTTTTCTCGGTTGGCGGGATGATTTCTTCTTCGGTCGTCTTGCCGCTCTTTTTGATCACAAGCGCGTGACCTGGCGTCAATTCCTTAACGCTGTCATAATCAACATTGAAAACCGTTTGGATTACCGGACGTTCAGACGCGACCACAACAACTTCGTCGTCCTCATAAAAATACGCCGGACGGATTCCTGCCGGATCGCGGAACACGAATGCGTCGCCGTGACCAAATAAACCTGCCATCGCATAACCGCCGTCCCAGCCTTTTGACGATTTTTTCAAAATCCGGACAATGTCAAGCTTTTCGGCAATCACAGGCGAAGCTTCGCGTTTTGACAAGCCGTTCTGTTTGCATTCCTGATACAGATCGGTTACGGCATCGTCAAGGAAATGCCCGATTTTTTCCATCACCGTGACCGTGTCGGCCATTTCTTTCGGATGCTGACCTAGTTCAACAAGACTGTGGAAAAGCTCTGCAACGTTTGTCATGTTGAAGTTTCCGGCCACAATCAGGTTTCGATGCATCCAATTGTTCTGGCGCAAAAACGGGTGAACGCTCTCAATGCTGTTCTTGCCGAACGTGCCGTAGCGAACATGCCCAAGGAACAATTCGCCGATATAAGGAATATTTTTCTTCTGCAAAGCGACATTGTCGGCATACTCCGGATGCAATATCATTTCTTCATTGATGCGGCCATTGACTTGCGCGAAAATGTCCTGGATTGGTTGGGCGTCATTTGAGCGTATACGGCTGATGTAGCGCTCGCCGGGTTCCATATCGAATTTGATGCTCGCCAATCCTGCGCCATCCTGGCCGCGGTTGTGTTGTTTTTCCATCAGCAAATACATTTTTTGTATGCCGTAGAAAGCCGAGCCGTATTTTTCCTTGTAGAATTCGAGCGGCTTTTTAAGCCTTAGAAAGGCGATGCCGCATTCGTGGTTTAGTTTGTCACTCATTGTTGTTGTGTTGTTGTTAGGTTCGAAAGTGTGAGACTTGAGGTTTAAAGTTTAAAGTTTAAAGTTTAAAGTTACGGTCTTGAACGTGAAACTTCAAACCTTAAACCTTAAACTTTAAATAAAAAAGCCCCGGATTTCCGAGGCATATGTTTATTCTAATTCGATTTCAAACTGCGTCAGTGCGCGGAATTGTTTGAGCCTTTCAACGGCTTCCTCGCGTGTGAGCTTTTCCATGCGTTCGGTGCCGAACTTCTCGACGCAGAACGAGGCGAGGTTCGACCCGTAAATGATCGCATTTTTCATGTTCTTGAACGAGATATTTTCGCTTTGGGTAATGTAGCCCGCAAAACCACCGGCAAACGTGTCGCCTGCGCCGGTCGGGTCGAAAACTTCCTCGAGCGGCAATGCCGGCGCGAAGAAAACGTCTTTGTCGTGGAAAAGCAACGCGCCGTGTTCGCCTTTTTTGATCACGACGTATTTCGGCCCCATTGTGTGGATTTTCGCAGCGGCTTTCACCAGCGAATATTCGCCCGACAATTGGCGCGCTTCTTCGTCGTTGATCGTAATCACATCGATGCGTTTCATCACCTCGAGCAATTCGGGCAAGGCGCAATCCATCCAGAAATTCATCGTGTCAAGCACGACGAGCTTTGGTTTTACCGTCATCTGGTCCAAAACGCTGGCTTGCGTTAGCGGATGCAGGTTGCCGAGCATGACCACGTCGGCGTCTTTGAAATGTTCAGGCACTTTTGGCTGGAAATCGGCTAAAGTGTTGAGTTCGGTCACAAGTGTGTCACGCGAATTCAAGTCGTTGTGGTATTTGCCCGCCCAGAAAAACGTTTTGCCGCCTTTGACGACTTCGATGGCCGAAATGTCGATGCCTTTAGATTCCATCATGTCGAGGTATTCTTTCGGGAAATCATCGCCCACGACAGAAACAATGGCTGATTTTAAATTGAAAAATGAAGCCGAAAGCCCGATATAAGTCCCGGCGCCGCCCAAAATTTTGTCGGTTTTGCCAAACGGTGTTTCGATGGCGTCGAAAGCTACCGTTCCGACAATCAGTAATTTGTTCATTGATGGATTTTAAGGCGCAAAGATAAGCCTTCAGTTCTGAAGTTGCAAACAATTTGGTGAGATGCAAAATAGCCCTAACTCACAACGTTCGATTGTAAAAAACGCGCAAAGATGTAATTCGTCGATTTCGCTTATCGTATTTGCTGGGCTTACGCGGGTGCAAGATGTAATTCATCGATTTGTTGAAAACTCTTACAATTGTGGTTGGGCCAAAATCCTAAAAATCTTATTTTCATTGAATTAACCTAATCGGCACTTATATGAAAAATCATTATCTAAATTGGTGGGCAGCTTTGTCCCTTTTTACTGGGCTTTGCACTTATGAGGCTTCGGGCCAGACGGAGACAATTGAGAGGCCATTTCAAATTGGCCAGTATCAGTCATTGTACATGTCTTCGCCTGTCCAAAGTCACACCATTGGCGATGCGCTTCCGGCTACACCATTGGCATGGACTACGCATTCCGTTTACCGAATCCACAAATATCACGGTGTGAACGGATGGACCTTAATCAATTCAAGCGAAACCATGATTCCCGGTAAAGGATATATCTTAACCACGGGCGGAAACGGGATTTTTGGTCAAATTGGAACCGATACGGTTGATTATCCGCAAACATATATAGGGGTTCCGAACGACGGAACCATTTCCATTGAAATTCCGGCGGCTGACACAGCAAATTTGTTGGGCAATCCTTATAAAGATTTTCTTGACGCCGACTTGTTTTTGCTGGATTCTGAAAATGCCACTGTTATTAGCGGGCCGATTTCATTGTGGACTAAAAACACAATCGCAGCTGACGGTGTAGAAGGAAACGATGTCTTTAATTTTTCGACTAACGATTATGCGCTGTACAATGTCCTCGGCGGTTGTTCTGCAGGACGCTCGGTCACTTACCTAGCCGAAGAGCAGTCCTATAACCAGAACATTCCAAACGGCAAAATTTATAAAGGAACCGCGTTTTTTGTACCCGGAATCGCAACCGGCTATGCCAAATTCAAGAATGAAATGCGCGTAACCACCGCGGATACGCAGTATTTCCGTCCGGGCACAACCACTGCAACGCCTGCAACGGTGCCTGAGCGACACCGCATTTGGATTAATCTTGAAAAAGGCGACGGTTCAAGTAACGAAAGTCCATTCCGGCAGGCACTGATTGGGTACGCCGATGGCGCAACAACCGCCGATGATGACCGTGTTTTTGATGCGGTTTCGCTTGCTGACAGCGAAATCTTAATTGACGTTTATTCTTTTGCACCCTCGTCAACGAAACATCTGGCGATTCAAGGAAAATGGCCGTTTAATGTTACAGATGTTTTTCCGCTCGGAATCAAGGTCGTTACAGGTGCTAGTCAAGACTACACATTTACCGCCCAAGGCGATGGTATGTTCGCGCCTAACGGCCAACGCTATTTCTTACGCGATACCGCCACCGGCGGCGGTGTATATGAGTTTCCAAGAACCTACACCTTCAACGCCGACACCACACTTGACAACCGATTCCAGGTGGTTTTCAGTAATTGCCATACCAACCTTACAGCGATGAACACCGCCATCTATACCACAGCGGTCCCCGGAGCGACGTCTTACGAATGGCATATTACGAATCTGGAAACCAATCAAACCGCAATTTATACTACGACAACATTGTATACACACTTGACTGCGATTTCTAATGCATTGATTACGCCTGCGCCAACCAGTACCA
>JAEWLD010000010.1 GCA_023393485.1 Bacteroidota bacterium | reverse complement strand
GGGTGATACTGTCGGCTTTGAGTTCAAAACAGATATTCTGATAACCAAACGGAAGTATTTGCGCGAGCGGTGCCATTATTTTGGTTTCCAGATCAATTGCAGCCATCGCGTTATTTGTTACTATTGAGGATTGTCGGCAAAGATAACCCGCACCTTGCCGCTAAAAAATGACGTTCGTCAGTATCGACAAAACCAAGCCGTGATATCTGTCATTTAAATTTTCCGAAACCATTTATAATAATGCTTAAAATAATCAACATGAAAAGATTAGCTTTTGTTTTGGGGTTTATATTGAAGGGATGCTCGGAAGCGGCAGTCCAATATTGACAAAAAGATTCCCGTCCGAGATGTAAATCATGACCGACGCCGATCATATCAATAACGCGGCGATTCCGATTCACGGGATTTGAAAGCTTTAACGCGCAACTATCTCATGAAACACGAAAAGAAGAAAGGAAATGATTGCCGTTCCATAGCGGGTGCGGGTTCTTGAAATCCACAATTACAGTCGTCTTAAAATCGAGGCAAAATTTGTATATTAACCATCGGCAAACCGCCCTAAAATGCAAAAAACTATGAAATATCTAATATTATTGATCGCGGCCGCGTCCCTGGCTTGCTGCAATTCGAAAACAAGCCAGCCAAAAACCGATTCGCAAACCACCGAAACGTCCGCAGAGCAACGCTATTCGTGCCCAATGCATCCCGAAGAGACGGGAAACAAAGGTGATGCGTGCGGGAAATGCGGTATGGAATTGAGCGAGGTTGTGGAGTGAAACTGGATTTTTTCCAGAAAACTTATTTGCACACGCCGCATTCACCGCCATTTTTCGCGCAGTGTTTACAGTATTTGCAATTTTTGCATGCGTTGCAACTTTTGCTTCCGGTGCAAGTGGCTTCTGTCATAGTGCTGTAGGCAAACACGGCTACGGCGGTCAAGGCCATGGCGCAAAATAATACTAAACTTTTTTTCATGATTCCTGGTTTTTAGTGCTGATTTATATCGAGGTTTTTAGCCCTTGACGTATCCCGATTCACCATTGCGTTTCAATCGGACCTTATAATTGTCACATTTATCACATTGCCTGCTTGACTGCCATACTAAAGTCAACTCGTGTACACCGCCTGTTCGGCCGATTCCGGAAGTATTGATGTCGAAAGAATAGCCGAACTTGAATTCTCCCCAATTCAGCGTCGCGACCGGATTCACCGATGTCAACAGGTGCGCGTTGCCGGTTCTTCTTTCCAGATTGACGGCCGCAAACGCCCCAATGGTGAACATTCCATAATCCATCACACTTCCCACATCAAGTCTGTTGTATTCAGATTGTCTTATGTAATTGGCCATAAGCATCACTTGGCTGCCTTCGGGAAATAAAAATGTAGGCAATCCGCCCAATTCCCAGAAATATCCGCCATGTATTGAAAGAAACAAATCAAGCGGGACATTGCCATTGTCATTAAATGAGATGTCGGGACGCGTTAAGTGACGAAGTGAAGCGCCGATCCATGCGTCTTCGGTGTCAGCCAATACGCCTACAGTCAAATCAAAAAATGTTATTTTGTTGTTTTGTAACAGCCACGGATCGATGGTCGGCCCATCTATCGCGCCGGTACTGACATTGATTTGGTCTTCAAGCAACAGGCCGCCAAAGCCGAAATCTTTTTGTCCGTAGCCGGCTTCGACCCCAAACCGGACGTTCCAGTCATAGCTTACCTCAATACGGTATGCCGCGGCGCCGTTTACTTTTAGATAATTATAACCCGTAAAAACCTCGTTGTGGTTCTGAAGTGTTACGCCGAATCCCAGCTCATCGGTGACAAGATTGCTTAAGAACGCATATTGGGTATCAATGCGTCGGTTTTCATTTGGCCATTGTCGCCTGTGCAATAATCCCGCATTCCAGGTATTTGCCGACGCCGTGAACGCCGGATTTATCGCCTCAGGCACATTATTAAACTGAGTAAAAATCGGATCTTGCGCAAACGATAAGAACGGAAGCAAAAGCGAAATACAAAATAATTTTATGGCGTCAGACATCAGCTTATTTGATTAGTACGAAAGTTTTGGTTTCAGTGATTGTTTTATTGTAGAATGTCTTTGCCGTTACCTTACAATAATAGTTTCCGTTTTCAGCCGGTACGCTGTTGATTTTGCCATTCCATCCGACAAGGGCATCGCCGGTCTCACTGAAAATCATCGAACCCCAGGAATCGTATATGTCCATCCGAATATTTTCCAGGCGCTTTGATACCGGCCTGTAATTGTCATTTACATCGTCATTATTCGGCGTAAATGCAGTAGGCACTACAAGAAAATAACCTTCCTCAACCAATAGCGTAATCACTTGTGTATATGAACATCCGAATGGATAAGTGACAGTTTGTGTCACAACGTATGAGCCTGCGGTAAAGTAAGTATGGACAGGGTTGAGTTCGTTAGAAAAAGTCCCGTCACCAAAGTCCCAGATGATCGTTTGATAATCGCCGGTGAGGCTGCTGTTGAACGTGATCGGGTCCTGAATCGCGAAAATGCCGTAGGTCACGCTGCCATAAGACTGAGGCTCAAAATCGATGTAACCGAGCTGCGGGATTTCAACATTCAGTGAATATTGCGCGGTGCAGCCCATGGCGTCGGTCGCGGTGAGGTTGACGATACCTTCATTGTCGGTTTGCATGATCTCGTTGTTCGCCCCCGAAACGTTGCCGCTCGACCACTGCAATTGATACGGTGGAACGCCGCCCAAAATCTGCGCTATGAAACGAACGTTGACCTCTCGCGTGTCACAATCAAAATCAGTTTGCGCACTTACCGTGATCGCGAGCGGATCCGGGCGCAGAATACTGTATTGCCCAATCGCCGAACATCCTCGCGAATCAGTGACCGTAACCGCGTAATTGCCATTGGTCAGTTGCGAAATGTCTTCGGAAGTGCTTCCGTTTGACCAGGCGTAACTATACGGCGGCGTACCGCCGGCAACCAGCAAATCGATCGCGCCTGTGTTCGACGCATTGCAATCCGTGGCATCGTCAATCTGTGCGGAAAGCGTCAATGGCTGCGGATCGGTAATCACGAAAGTCCTTGTGATCTGACATGGCTTGCTGTCAGTAATCGTGGCGGTATAAACGCCCGGACCCAAGCCGTTGCGGGTTAAGCCTGACGTGCTGCCGTCGCTCCAGACCAATGTAACTGGCGCAATACCACCGGTCAAATTGAGCTGGATGCTGCCGTCGTGCGCACCGTGACAACTAATTTGCGTAACGACGGGGTTTACCGTAAATATCGGCGCCTCCGGAATGTTGATCGTCAAGGCTTTGACGCAGCCCGTTGCATCGGTTACGGTGATAGTATAATCGCCCGCCGAAAGGTTCGTCTGGATCAAAGACGTAGAAAGATTGCTCCACACGAATGTGTAAGGCGCTACGCCGCCGCTGAGTTGCACCGACATATCGGCGTCGTTGGCACCGTAACAAGTAATTTCGGTCGTGGTGTAAGAAATGACGATTTCCGGCGACTGGGTAATTGTCGCATTTAATATAAATTGGCAATCGTTGGCATCGGTCACGGTCAAAACATAATCACCGGCAAACAATGCTGTGATGTTTTGGCTCGAACTGCTGAATCCGTTCGGGCCAGACCAGGCAAACAAATAGCCAGAGCCGATTGTTCCGCCAGTTACATCGACAGACAGCGCGCCCGTGCTTTGGCCAAAACATTCCACATTGACCTGGTTTGATATTGATGCTACC
>JAEWLD010000237.1 GCA_023393485.1 Bacteroidota bacterium | reverse complement strand
GTAATAATCTTCGTCCCAATTTAGGCCCGAAGCCATTGACGATAGGTCGCCGACGGTGATCTGCGCTGCTTTGCCTTTGCTGAATTGCGGAAAAAAATCAGAAATCTTCTGATTCAGGCTTTTGATTTTGCCTTCCATGATGGCTTTTCCGAGTGCGGCCGACACAATGCTTTTCGCCATTGAAAACGAATTTGACTTGGTGTCTTTGTCATAACCGTCGTAATAGCTTTCGTGCCACAGACTGTCATTTTTGAATATCAAAAAGGCAACTGTACCGATTTGCTTATGGACTGATTCAAGCGCTTCGGTCGACTTTACTTTGTTGTAATCGTTGGCAATCGGCCACGGTTGCGGCCGGCCGTTTTGAATCGTCCGGTTTTCAAAATAGTGATAATCATCCAGAAATGCCGTAACATGCCCATTGAAATAGACTATACGGATGGCAGTGACCAAATAACCGTAGCCGGTGACATAGAGCAGCAACACCAGGAACACGAGAATTCCTGCAAACCACAATAGAAATTTTTTGAGTTTTTTCATTTAGGGCTTTTGCGACCGGTTGAATTTAATTTTGGCAGTCGATGTGTCATTCTGCATAACAAGTTCGGAATCCGAAATTGCATAAATGCTCCAAACGCCTTTGCCGTCTTCACCCAAATCGACTATGATCGTCGTATTGCCTTCGCCAAACTTCCATGCACCGCTTTGTTCGATGGCAAGGATTTTAGCATTGTATTTCCCGTCGGGCGCAAAATCCACAAATGAGCCTTTGAGCAACTCGGCGGCAAGCTCGCTTTTTTGATCTTCTTTTCCCACGACGTGCCATTTCCCCGAAATCTGCTTCATTGTCGCGGCAACCTTTGGTGCGGCGACCGGCGCGGCGTCGGGCGTTGGCGATACTTTTTTCATGATGAAACTGCCGGCATCGCCCATGGAAAAAATCAATTCGCTACCGGTAAGCCTGATGATTTTGAAGATCATGGCTTTACCGCTGGCCGAAGTTGCCGTAAGCGTCTTATCGTCGGTTTTATCGAATGTATAGGTTCCGGCCTCGGGTTTTTTGCGCAAGGCGAGCAACATTGTGCCGTCGGGGCTGAAACTGAGCGTCAGCTGACCAAACAGCATTGCGGTCATTTGCAGGCCTTGCTCGTCCATTCCGGATTTGTCGTAAACATCGGAATACGCCCATTTGCCGATGATCAGCTTTGAATTTTGGGAAATTCCTGTAGGCGCGGCCAAAACCAGCAGCGCAATCAACGCCATTTTTTTCATGTGATTTTTCGAATTCTTACGAATGTACAAATTCCTTTAAAACAGTGTTTGTTGCGCGGATGGATTTTCGTGCTCGAGCAGCCATTTTTTTCGCCATAACCCGCCGGCATATCCGGTCAGCGAACCGTCGGAACCAATTACGCGATGACACGGAACAACAATCCACAAGGGATTTTTAGCGTTAGCCGATGCCACTGCGCGAATGGCTTTTACATCGCCCAGCTTTTTTGTGATATCCATATAGGAAACCGTTTTCCCGAACGGGATTTTTACCAGTTCCTGCCAGACCGCCTTTTGGAAATCTGTTCCTGAAGGATTGATCGGGAAAGTAAATTGGGTACGTTTGCCTTCAAAATACTCGTTGATTTGCGAGACCGCTTCTTTTAATACGGAAGGAATTTTTTTTGATACGGGTTGGGCAACATCGAGTACATGGATTACGGCCACACCCAACGAATCGCCGCTGATGGCACACGTTCCGAGCGGCGTTTGGATGCATGCTGTTTCCATTACCTTCGGTCAAAAACGAGATGATTGACCATTTGCTCTGTAGTGGCCGGAAATGGGTCGTTGCCAAATAAACTTTGGTGCATCGGATCGAGCGGATAATATTGGTAATTCTGGAAACGGGCTGGCATTATTTTCAGCGGCTCAGGTGTTTGAATTTTCACCGTCGTTACTGAATCGACGCAGCCCGGAGATAAACAAGACATCGTCATGGCGCGACGCACGGTCATAGCTTCCGGAAAAAGCTCGCGGCTGTACAGCACCGATTTTTGCGGGCATGCAACTTCCTGCGCAAAGGATGCAAGTGGCAAAAACGCAAAAAACATTACCTTTTTCATTGTGTAAAACTTCCCCCTAAGATACAAAATTTTTGAAACAGCTGTCCTCAGGTTACTTTGCGAAACTCATGACATAGGTTTCCAGCGCCTTTAATTCGGCGTCAGTCATGTTGCTGGTTATCGCAAAATTGGTTTTCATGGTCTCATATTGCGACGGATCAACAATCGGTTTGCGATTGCCTTTGAGAAATTCGACCATGTCTGCATTTTGGTTTTTGTAGATCGTCGCGATTTCCACGAGCGATGGCGCGACGATCTTCTGGTCTTCTTTGTGACATGCGAAGCAGTTTCCGGCGCCGTCAAAGAGTTCTTTGCCTCGGTCGATCGGTGATTGTGCCTCGGATTCGTAAGTAGTTGAATTGTGTTTCTGAGGTTTCTTGTCGACGCAGGAAATAAAGAAGAAAAGAATGAAGATGGTGATTTGGATTTTCATTTGTTCTGGGTGTAAACCCCAAAGGTTTTGAAAACCTTTGGGGTTTGTTCTAAAAGCCTATCAAATTTACCCGCCAAGATTTAATTCAAATACGGCAAAACCGTAACAAAAATTATTTATTCAACAACTGATATTTCCTCGCATGTGAGATAAAGATCAGGACAGTAAGCGGCTGCCAGGTACTATTGCTAAGACAAAAAAAGCTTCCCAAGTTACCTATTCAGGAAAATGGAAGCTTCTTTCGCGAAGTACGTCGAAATCAAACTTGCGCCAGCCCGTTTGATGCAATACAGCTGCTCTATCATAATCCTGTCATGATCAAGCCAGCCGCGCTCTGCCGCAGCCTTGATCATCGCGTATTCGCCCGAAACGTGGTAAACCGAAACCGGCACATTCACCGCATTTTTCACTTCGCGTACAATGTCCAGATACGCGATTCCCGGTTTTACCATTACGATATCGGCGCCTTCGGCCACATCGTCGAGCGCTTCTTTGATGGCTTCGATGCGATTGGCGTAATCCATCTGATAAGTTTTTTTGTCTTTCGGGATGTTTTGCACGTCAACCGGAGCCGAGTCAAGCGCATCGCGAAACGGCCCGTAAAAAGCCGATGCGTACTTCGCCGAATAACTCATGATCCCAACGTTGTGATGCCCGTTTTCTTCAAGCGCTTTGCGAATCGAATAAACGCGGCCGTCCATCATATCCGACGGCGCCACGAAATCGGCTCCCGCTTCGGCATGTGATAGACTCATTCGGGTCAAAGCATCGACCGTTGCATCGTTGACAACATAACCGTTTTCGATAATGCCGTCGTGGCCGTAAATTGAATACGGATCGAGTGCTACGTCAGGCATGACAACCATTTCCGGAACCGCATCTTTAATTGCGCGGATGGTTTGCTGCATCAGTCCGTCTTTGTTCCAGGCTTCCTTTCCGGTGTTGTCCTTAAGACTTTCTGAAACCTTTACATAAATATTGACTGCGCGGATACCTAAATCCCAGGCTTCCTTGACTTCTTTAATGGTCAAATCGAGTGAATGGCGAAAAATGCCCGGCATCGACGGAATCGCGCTTTTCACGCCTTTGCCTTCGGCGACGAACATCGGAAGCATGAAATCCTGCGGAGACAATGACGTTTCGCGGACGATTGAGCGAATGGATTCGTTGACGCGCAACCTTCTGTTTCTATTGAACATAATTTTTTATTTTACGATTAGAAAATACATTTTGACCGATTTCAATTCCTCGACTACGCGGAAAACGGTGTTTTTATATCGGTCGGTAAACGATGGCAAATCACCGTTTGGCTTGAGTTTGAGCGGGCTTCGGTTAGACACATTCTTCTTGATTTCATTGAACTGCCGAAGGATTTCTTCCTTTTGCTTCAGCGGAAAAACTGCAATCCCGGCGATGCAATTGTCAAAAAAATAGAGCTCCGGGATCTCGCAGTCCAACTCTTTGGCGAGCGCTATTTTCCCTTCGACATCCTTAAGCAGGATTGACGATTTGTACTGGTTCGGCATCTTGATCTCGCCTTCGTATTTGCTTAGAAAATGGCAAAGGCGCGTGTTCTCGAAAACAAGTCCCGGAAATTGGAATGCTTCTTCTGTCATCAATTTAAACTCGGCATTTTCAAAGGCCAGCGAAGTGATGATCGACTCTGGAACTACAGACGGTTCGAGATTGAATTTTTTTGTTCCTTTAAAAATAATTCCATGAAATTCATTTTGGTCGCCGTCGCTGTGGAATTCTACGTAATCGAGATTGATTAAAGCCTTTGCCGCGCCATTTTTCTTTGTCAGGAGAATGTTCGGCGGAAATTCGATTTCAACGGCGTCGGTATCAAAATCAGCGTAGACCGATGTGACCCGTGTATTGATTCCAAGTCTGTGCTTGCTGTTGTAACCCTGTTCCAATTTAGGGTTGAGCGTCAGTTTATAATTGGGAAACAACGTAGGTTCGACCGTCAGTTTTTTCGGCAAAACGATAGTCATGCCGCGATAAGATGCGCGATTGCCGGTCTCGACGACATTCGATGAGAAAAAAACCGAATTATAGCCGGCTTCATCAATGTTAAAATAGCCAAACTTGTCTTTAATATTCTGATAATTGGCCAAATGTGTAATCGTCGACGGAAAGCCTTTCATCTCGCTGTCCTTAAAATAAAACTGCGTCGGTTGCGCCATACAGCCGCCGACGGCAAGAATAAAAAGGAACGAAGCTAATTTTATTGCTTTCATCAAATCCATTCTTTAGGGTTTTGCAGAACGTTTACCAATCGTGCTTCTTGGCTTCCAACCGCAGGATGATAATCATAAACCCATTGCACATGCGGCGGCAAACTCATCAAAATGCTTTCGATACGGCCGTTGGTCTTGAGCCCGAACAGCGTGCCTTTATCGTGGACGAGGTTGAATTCGACATATCGCCCGCGGCGGATTTCCTGCCAGGTGCGATTTGCATCTGTATAAGGTAAATGCTTCCGTTTTTCGACGATTGGCAAATAGGCCGAAAGGAAACTATCGCCGACTTCGGTGACGAAATCATACCATTTGTCCATCGTCATTCCGTTTTCGGCTTTGCAATAATCAAAGAACAACCCGCCGATGCCGCGCGATTCGTTGCGGTGGGCGTTCCAGAAATAGTCGTCGCATTGCTTTTTGAATCTCGGATAAAACTCCGGATTGTGCTTATCGCAGGCGGTTTTGCAAACCGAGTGAAAGTGCTTTGCGTCTTCTTCGAACAAATAATACGGCGTCAAATCCTGGCCGCCGCCGAACCACTGGTCAATGACGTTTCCGGCGGCATCATACATTTCAAAATAGCGCCAGTTGGCGTGAACCGTCGGCACCATCGGCGATTTCGGATGGATCACGAGCGAGAGTCCGCAGGCAAAAAAATCAGCTTCACCGACGTTGAACATTTTTTGCATCGCCTCGGGCAATTTCCCGTGGACGGCCGAAATATTGACGCCGCCTTTTTCAAAGACACCACCATTTTCAATCACGCGCGTCCGTCCGCCGCCGCCTTCTGGCCGCGTCCATAAATCTTCGCGGAATTTGGCAGCGCCGTCGGTTTGTTCAAGCCCGGCGCAAATGCTGTCTTGAAGATTTTGGATGTATTGGTAAAACTGATCTTTCATTTTAGTGCGATTTCGCGTGAGCGATTGGAGCGGCATCCTTTTTTGAGCTTGCGAAAAAAAGATACAGCGGAAAGCGCGGCCCGCAGGGACACGCCCAAAAAACCTTAACTATTATATTCTTTTACCGCGTCAATGAATGCTTTCGCGTGATCAACCGGAATGTTTGGCAAAATGCCGTGGCCGAGATTGACGATATAGCGGTCTTTGCCGAATTCGTCAATCATCTGTTTGACCATTTTCCTGATTTCGGGAATTGGCGACAGCAGTCGCGACGGATCGAAATTGCCCTGTAGCGTAATCTGTCCGCCGGATAAATATCTCGCATTTCGCGGCGAACAAGTCCAGTCAACGCCAAGTGCCGACGCTTTCGATTTGCCCATTTCATTAAGCGCGAACCAACAGCCTTTCCCGAAGACGATCACGTGGGTTTTGGGCGCGAGCGCTTCAACGATCTGATTGATGTATTGCCATGAAAATTCCTGATAATCGACAGGCGAGAGCATGCCGCCCCAGGAGTCAAAAATCTGCACAGCATTGACTCCTGATTCGACTTTCCGCTTCAGATAAGCGATGGTCGTATCGGCAATTTTTTGCAAAAGCGCATGTGCAGCTTCGGGATGCTGGAAACAGAAACCCTTCGCTGTATCGAAACTCTTCGAGCCTTTGCCTTCAACCGCGTAACAGAAGATCGTCCATGGCGAGCCCGCAAACCCGATCAGCGGCACCTGGTCGTCGAGCATTTGTTT
>JAEWLD010000226.1 GCA_023393485.1 Bacteroidota bacterium | reverse complement strand
AAATCCGGCCGTAAGTATTGAGCTCGTCCATGAATTCCGGGGCCAGAACCGCGTGGTGTTTGGCGTCGAAATAGCGCAAAGCATTTCGGACGGCGAGTTTTTTCTCGTCTGGCGAGAGGATTTCTTTGCGTTTTGGCGCGTGGTTGATATTTGGGTCGTAAGGTTTCGGGTTGGGTAAAACCGATGGGATTCCTTGCTGGATTTGCTCTTTGAAGGTCATGTTTGAATGTTAGTTCGGTTCGCGTTAGGGATTGGAGCATTGTTTGAGCTCTTTGGGTAAACCTCACAGGTTTTGAAAACCTGTGAGGTTTACCCAAAGAGCGAGTGCGGAAAGCCCGGCGCTTGCGCAACGCCCAAATCCTAATTCTTCTTTCTAATCGTTCCCGTATTTTTGTCAAAGCCGTACGGGCAATGGCGGCATCCGGAGCGGCAGCAATAGCCGCGTTTGAGGTGGAACTTTTCGGTAAAAACTTTCCATCCTTCGGGCGTGAGGTAATAATCTTCGCCTTCGATGAGTTTATTTTCCTTATTTTGTTCTTCCATCACAGTAAACCGAATGATAAATCAGTATGATTTTCCGGTTTGGTCAAAATTAAATAATTTATCAGAGGTTACCGCTTCCCCAGGCTAAATAAAACACAGCGGAAATTTAGGATTTAAAAAAGAATGTTTCTCATCGTTTCAAAATATTTGGTACCGAAAGGCTACGGCGGAATTACGATATTTCCATTCGTATTTTTCAGGTCGAAAAGCCACGCAGCCGATGTAGTTTCGCTCAATCACGAGAAAATTCATCTCAGGCAGCAGGCAGAAATGCTGATAATCGGATTTTTCCTTTGGTACGGAATTGAATTCATAATACGATTTGCCAAGATTGGTGACTGGCAGGTTGCCTACCGCGGTATTTGTTTTGAGCGCGAAGCATACGCCGAAGAAGCCAATCGCACGTACCTTCAACGAAGGCCGTTTTGGCGGTTTTTGCGTTATCTTTAGGTTAAACGCCGTTTCATTACAATGTAAACCGGTTATAATCGGTAAATTTGTGCCCATGGAAGTTGCGACCCAAATCATTCCAATTCCCCGAAAAGATGTTACGCTTTGCATTCGTCGCGAAGATTTGGTCGACCCATTGGTGCCAGGCAATAAATTCCGGAAGCTCAAATACAACTTAATACAGGCCAAGGCTGAAAACCATACCCGTCTGTTGACCTTTGGCGGTGCCTTTTCAAACCATATTGCCGCAGCGGCGGCCGCCGGTGCACGCGAGGGTTTGGAAACCATAGGAATCATTCGCGGCGAAGAATTATCAACAGCCATTTCAAAGAATCCGACACTTTCATTTGCCGCTGGCTGTGGCATGCGGTTTAAATTCATTTCGCGCGAAACGTACAGGGATAAAGGCAATCCGGAATTTGTTAAGCAATTGGGAGAGCAGTTTGGCGATTTTTATTTGATTCCCGAAGGCGGGACAAATGCGCTTGCGGTAAAAGGCTGTGAAGAAATTTTGACTGCTGCCGACTTTGATTTTGACTATATTTGCTGCGCTGCCGGAACGGGCGGAACAGCCGCGGGAATTATCAATGCAACGGCCGAAAAACAGAACGTTTTGGTGTTTCCCGCGCTCAGAGGCGATTTTCCCGCAAACGACATTGCAAAGTTTACGAGCAAATCGAATTGGCAGCTGGTTTCAGGATATGAATTTGGCGGTTATGCGAAAGTAAATAACGAATTGATCAATTTTATCAATCAGTTTTATCGCGACACAAAAGTCCCGCTTGATCCTGTTTATACTGGAAAAATGCTTTTTGGCGTTATGGATTTAATCAACAGCGGTTATTTTGCCGATGGCGCGAAGATTTTAGCAATCCACTCTGGCGGTTTACAAGGAATAAAAGGAATGAACGACCAACTTAAAAATAAGAATTATCCATTAATTGAAATCGATGTTTAAAAAACTTTCCCTTTTGATTATGGCCATCCTTTTGGCGGCCTGTGGCGGCCATAAGCCAGTGGCGAGGACAACAACTTATAAAAAGCCTGCGGTGACGCGCAACGCAAGGAAGCCGGTTGCAAGAAAACCTGTTGCAGCCGCCGCGAAATCCAGTTCGTCAAGTACTGCCACGAATAAGAGCGGCAATGCAAATTATTCAAAGCCGGAAATCCTCGAAGCAACCACGCGAGTCAAAGTCACGACTGACATGGTATTCAATTACATAGGTCAATACAAAGACATTGCAAAAAATAACATGATGCAATACGGCATTCCGGCCAGCATCATTCTCGGACAGGGAATACTTGAATCGGGTGCGGGAACCGGGCCGCTGAGTGCGTTGGCCAACAATCATTTCGGAATCAAATGCCATAAGGAATGGACAGGGCCGAGCGTGGCTTATGACGATGATGCGGCTCAGGAATGTTTCAGGAAATACGACGATCCGGCGCAATCCTACCAAGACCATTCATTGTTTCTCACCAGCCGTGATCGATATGCTTTTCTTTTCAATCTGGATAAACGCGATTATCAGGGCTGGGCACGCGGGTTGAAAGCTGCCGGTTATGCGACCGATCCAAAATATCCCGAAAAACTTATCGGTATTATCGAGCGCTATCAACTCAATCGCTACGATGCCGAAGTCACTGGCGGGGAATTTGTCCCGCTCAATACCAAGCCGCTGACGCAAACGCCGGTGATCGCTTCCAATGACATCGATACTTATCAAGTCGTGAAAGGCGATACGCTTTATTCGATTTCGAAAAAATTCAATCTCAGTGTAGATGAATTGCGTCAGAAAAACAATATTTCAGAAAACGCGATTTCAATCGGGCAAATTCTCAAGATTAAATAATTTTATGCTATACCAAAGAAGCAGCCGCCTTTTTTCGGAAGCCGAAAAGGTCATTCCGGGCGGCGTGAATTCGCCAGTACGTGCGTTTAAAGCCGTTGGCGGCACACCGATTTTTGTCGAACGCGCACAAGGTGCGTATTTGTATGACACCGATGGCAATCGGTTAATCGACTATATCAATTCATGGGGTCCGATGATTTTAGGACATGCCTATGCACCGGTCGTTGAAGCAGTGATAGAACGCGCAAAGCTTGGGACTTCATTTGGAATGCCGACCGAACTCGAAACCAAAATTGCCGAACTGGCGGTCAGCATGGTGCCGAATATCGACAAAATCCGTTTTGTCAACTCGGGAACCGAAGCCTGTATGAGCGCCGTCCGTCTGGCACGCGGCTTTACAAAAAGAGATAAAATCATCAAGTTCGCAGGATGTTATCACGGCCATTCCGATTCCTTCCTGATCCAGGCCGGTAGTGGCGCGGTTACCTTTGGTACGCCCAACAGTCCCGGCGTGACGCAGGGCACGGCAAAAGACACATTGCTTGCACGTTACAATGACATTGAAAACGTTGCTGAACTCGTCGAGGCCAATCGCAGCGAGATTGCCGCAATCATCATTGAACCCGTTGCCGGCAACATGGGCTGTATCCCGCCAAAACCAGGTTTTCTCGAAAGCTTGCGCCATTTATGCACGGCCAACGGCATTCTGCTTATTTTCGACGAAGTGATGACCGGTTTCAGGCTGGCCAAAGGCGGCGCGCAAGAAGTCTTCGGCATTGAAGCTGACATAGTCACTTTTGGGAAAGTGATCGGCGGCGGATTGCCTGTTGGTGCGTTTGCGGCCCGAAATGAAATTATGGATTATCTCGCACCGCTCGGGCCGGTATATCAAGCCGGAACATTGTCAGGAAACCCGCTGGCGATGGCTGCCGGTTTGGCGATGCTGCAAGCACTCAATCAGGATCCGGGCGTTTTTGTCAGATTGGACGAAAAGACTGCTTATCTTGAAAAAGGCATCCGCGAAGCCTTGCAAAAGAACGATGTCGATTTTACCATCAACCGAAAAGGATCGATGATTTCGGTGCATTTTGATGCGAATCCTGTAATTGATTTTGCTTCGGCTGCGAAAGGCGACAATGAAACGTTTAAAAAATTCTTCCACGGGTTATTGGCCGAAGGCGTGTACATTGCGCCATCTGCCTACGAAACCTGGTTTATCACCGATGCCCTGAGCTATGACGATTTGGATTTTACGATCGCCGCAGTAGACAGGGTTTCAAAAGCATTATAAAAAAAAGCGTCCAATCGGACGCTTTTTTATTGTTCTGGCTGAATTACTTTTTAGCTTTTGCCTGTTTCAGTTCGTTTGTACCTGTCAAAGTAGCCAGCAATTCAGGATCGTTGTCCAATCTCTGGTTTTGGTCAGGAGTCAATGTAGCCCTGATTTTGGCATTCATCACTTCAGTAATTTCTTTTTTCTTCGCCTCTGTAGCGGTCGCATCGTCCATCATTTGATGTTTCATCACGAACAGATTTACGAAAGCGCTTTGCTGCTCAGAGGTAAGGTTCAATTTCTCGGTCATTTTGACGGCGTCTGCCTTGGCGGCATTAACGGCGTCCATCTTTTTAGCTTCCTGCGCATTGGCGCCAGCAACGAAAGCAAAAAATAAGGTAACTACGGCAACTAGTTTTTTCATTAGTATATTTTTTTAGTGGAAATTAGCAACCAAAGCTAACTTATTTTTGCGAATGTGCAAAATTATTTTTTGTCTTCGCGCTTCATCCTGTGCTGTTTGGCAGCGCCTTTTTTGTGGTGACGCATTTTTTGTTTGGCGTTTTCCCACTTTTCAAATTGTTCGGGCGTGAGGATTTTCTTTAGTCTTTCTTTCATCGCGCTCTGCTCGTGCATTTTTTTGCTATTCATGGCAAAGCGTTCATCTGCAGTTGGTTTTTTGCCGCTTTCGATGGCTTTTTTCCTTTCGGTCTTCGCTGCTTCGCGTTTGGCGCTTTGTTCGGCGATCACAGCAGCCATTTCTTTTTGCTGAGTAGTATTGAGTCCGAGCTCGAGCGTCATCTTTTTAAGACGCAGCTCATTCCGTTGCTGTGGCGTAAGCTGCTCCATTTTTTCTTTTTTCACCATCGGCTTTTGGTCTTGTGCAACCGATGCCAGTCCGGTCATCAGTATTGCGGCAACAATCAATTTTTTCATTGTAAGGCTTTTTTAAAATTTGGGACTAAGACGTTTCGGTTTTAAAGATGGTTTAAACCGATTTTTAAATTGGGAGCAATTTAACAGCTGAGAATATCGGCGGATTATATTTCAAGCATAAAAAAAGGCGGAAAAACCTCCACCTTTTTTAGTATTCGTTACTTTGATTTAGCCTACGAATTCTACCGTTTTGCTGTCGCCCTCAACGATGACTTTGACCAAACCATGTTTTGAAAGCCCTTTCATCGCTGCGTCCCATTTTTTTCCGCTCAATCCGGTTTGGGCTTTGAGCGTATCGAGCGCAAGTGATTTGGTCGCCTTGAGCATTTCCGAAATCAGTTTCTCGTCGTCGGTCAGCTGGACGGCTTTTTTCTCAGGACGCATTTGTGGGAAGAACAGCACTTCCTGGATTGATGCATTGTTGGTCAGAAACATGATCAATCTGTCCATTCCGATTCCCAATCCCGAAGTTGGCGGCATGCCGTATTCAAGCGCACGCAGAAAGTCATGGTCAATGAACTGCGTGGCTTCGTCGTCGCCTTTTTCTGCCAATAGTAATTGGTGTTCGAAACGTTCGCGCTGATCAATCGGGTCGTTGAGTTCGGAATATGCGTTGGCGATTTCCTTGCCGCAAACCATCAGTTCGAAGCGCTCGGTGAGCTCAGGATTGTCGCGGTGCGATTTGCAAAGCGGCGACATTTCCTTCGGATAATCCGTAATAAACGTCGGTTGGATGAAATTCCCTTCGCATTTCGCGCCGAAAATCTCGTCGATCAATTTGCCTTTGCCCATTGTGGAATCTACCTCGATGCCCATGCCTTTGGCCGCTTCAGACAATTCGTGTTCGGATTTGCCGGTAATGTCAAAACCGGTGTATTTGATGATGGCGTCGGTCATCGAAATGCGCGCGTACGGCGCCTTGAAGTTGACTTTGTGTTCGCCGAAAGTCGCTTCGGTCGTACCGTTGACGGCCATGGCACAATGCTCTAGAAGATTTTCGGTGAAGTTCATCATCCAATGGTAATCCTTGTACGCGACGTAGATTTCCATGGCGGTAAATTCCGGATTATGCGTGCGGTCCATGCCTTCGTTGCGGAAATTTTTCGAGAATTCATATACGCCGTCAAACCCGCCGACGATCAGTCTTTTAAGGTACAGCTCATTTGCGATCCGCATATACAATGGAACGTCGAGCGCGTTGTGATGCGTCACGAACGGTCGTGCGGCCGCGCCGCCTGGAATGGGCTGCAAAACCGGCGTTTCGACTTCAAGATAGCCTTTATCGTTGAAGAATTCGCGCATCGCATTGAACAGTTTTGTCCTTTTGATGAACGTGTCTTTTACATGGTCGTTAACGGTCAGGTCGACATAGCGCCGGCGATAGCGTTGTTCGGCATCGGCGAAGGCATCGTGGATTTTACCATCGGCGTCGGTCTTGACAATCGGAAGCGGACGCAAAGCC
This sequence comes from Bacteroidota bacterium, assembly GCA_023393485.1. Lineage (GTDB taxonomy): Bacteria > Bacteroidota > Bacteroidia > Flavobacteriales > Flavobacteriaceae > Flavobacterium. The sequence goes on along the minus strand of JAEWLD010000226.1, from coordinate 3,323 downwards.
TTGGCAAGCACTGTCATTTCAGTGACATGAACCGAAACTTCGCCGACCTGCGTCTTGAAAACCGTTCCTCGTACGCCGATAAAATCGCCGATGTCGAGTAATTTTTTAAACACGACGTTGTACATTGTATTCTCGTCATCATCAGAAACATCGTCGCGCGTGATGTAGACCTGGATTCGGCCTTCGGCATCCTTAAGCTCGGCAAATGAGGCTTTTCCCATAATACGGCGCGACATCATCCTGCCGGCCAAAACGACTTCCTTGCCTTCAAACTCCTCAAAGTTTTCGATAATGTCCTTTGAATGCGCGGTGACCGTAAATTCACTTGCCGGATAAGGTTCAATGCCGAGGCTGCGCAACTCGGTGAGTGCTTCGCGGCGCAACAATTCCTGTTCTGATAATGCCATTGTAATCAATTTTGAGAGTGCAAAGTTAGTTGATAATTGATAATTGACAATTGACAATTGATAATTGAAGAGCGGAAACGTTTGCATAAGATGAAAAAAGACGCATGGTCATTCGGATTTTCGATATATTTGAAAGTCAAAACCAATAGAAATGAAAATCCGATTTTTGCTCGTCGCCGCTGTCGCCATCCTTTTTACAAGCTGTCAAGTGACTGAGAATATCTACGTCAATGACGATGGCACCGGCAAGTTGTCTTTCGATATCGACGCGTCGGGCGTTATGTCTATGGCCGGTGATAAATTGGGAAACGAGAAAGATATTGACTCGACGTTTACCTTTAAGCAGGTTTTTGCCGGGAAGAAAGACAGTATCGCGAAACTGCCGGCAGAAGAGCAGGCGAGGATCAAAAAGCTCGGGAACATTTCTGTCAACATGAAAATGAAAGCCGCTGAAAAACAATTTATGGTTTCAATGTTCACCGATTTCAAAAATGCAAATGAAATGGTCGATATGATGCAGGCGCTAAATTCAATGAAGCCACGGCAGACGCAAACTGCAGGCAGCGCGCTCGCATCTGTAGGCAGTGCCGACGTGACCGATCTCAAGTTTTCATACGACGGCAAGTCCTTCAAACGCACTGTGATTATAAAGGATAAAGCGGCGCTTGCCAGGATTAAAGACACGACCGGAATGTCACAAATGATGTTTGCCGGATCCAATTATACTTTGAAATATCATTTTCCGCGCAAAGTAAAATCAGTCTCGAATCCCGATGCGATGTTCAGCGACGACCGCAAAACCGTGACCGTTCAATATCCGTTTGCCGACTACTTTGAAAATCCCGATAAGCTCAATCTGGAGGTTGTCCTTGACAAGAAGTAAATTCGTAACTTTGCGCCATGAACAAGGCAGTGCAAGTCCGCGACCTCGGCCGCAAAGATTATAAGGAAACCTGGGATTATCAGGAATCGCTTTTTCAGGAAATCGTCGGTGTTAAAATTGCAAATCGCAACCGGGAAATGCCGCTCGATACGCCAAATCACTTTATTTTTGTAGAACATCCGCACGTCTATACTTTGGGCAAAAGCGGCGATGAGTCAAACATGCTGCTCAACGAAAAACAACTCGAGGCAAAAGGTGCAACGTTCTATAAAATCAACCGCGGCGGCGACATCACTTATCACGGGCCGGGACAAATTGTCGGGTATCCGATTTTAGACCTCGAAAATTTCTTCACCGACATCCATAAATATTTGCGGTTGCTCGAAGAAACCATCATCCTGACGCTCGCCGAATACGGTTTGAAAGGTGTCAGAAGCGAAGGCGAAACCGGCGTGTGGCTCGACGTGGGAACGCCGTTCGCGCGTAAGATCTGCGCCATGGGCGTTCGCGCGTCGCGATGGGTAACGATGCACGGCTTTGCGCTCAACGTCAATACTGATTTGGGTTATTTTGACAATATCATTCCGTGCGGCATACGCGGAAAAGCGGTAACGTCGTTAAATGTGGAATTGGGCGTGGCCGAAGTCGATACGGCCGAAGTCAAGGAAAAAATCCTCAGCCATTTCACTTCATTATTTGAAGCCGAACGCCTTCAAAGCTCAGGTCTTCCTCAAACTCCAGTTCGAGCTGCTCAGGTAAAAGCCTGAACGACATCCGGTGGTATTTTGTGACGCCGTATTTTTTGATGGCCTCGCGGTGTTCGGGCGTCGGATAGCCCTTATTTTGCTTCCAATTGTACATCGGGAATTCCTCGTGGATGCGAGTCATGTACTGGTCACGCCAGGTTTTGGCCAATACCGACGCGGCGGCGATGCTCATGAATTTTGAATCGCCCTGGACGATGCAGCTGTGCGGAATGTCCTTTACCGGCTTGAAACGGTTTCCGTCGACGATCAGATAGTGCGGAATTGGGTCGAGTTTCTGTACGCACTCTTGCATTGCACGGATCGACGCGTTCAAAATATTGATTTCGTCGATTACCGAATGGTCGACGTGCGTGACGGCATAGCAGAGCGCTTTTTTCTCGATGATCGGGCGGAGTTTGTCGCGGTCTTTTTCGGTAAGCTGTTTTGAGTCGTTGAGAAGTTTATTCTTGAAATTTTCAGGCAAAATGACGGCGGCGGCAGTGACCGGGCCGGCCAGGCAGCCGCGACCGGCTTCGTCTGTTCCGGCTTCGATCGCAAAATTTGAAAATTTCCGTCCGAGCATTTTGTTAATTTTTGCAAAAATAAGAAAACTCCGCAACCATTTGCGAACGAATCGCATCTAATCTTGAAGTCAATGATGACGCGACCTGAAAAACGCCAACGGACCGAATGGCGAAATATTATTGAAAACTAATATTTGCGTAATTAAGAAATTATTATGAAGTTTGCGGAATAACTAACTCAAATAAATTTAATATGAGATCGAAGTTTAAATGGATTTACACGCTATTACTGGCGTTAACACTTCAGTTTTCTTTTGCACAAGAGAGAACTATTACAGGTGTTGTTTCTGATGCCACAGGAACATTGCCTGGCGCGAACGTAGTCGTAAAGGGTACGGGTAAGGGCGTGCAAACAGATATCGACGGCAAGTACGCCATCGAGGCAAAAACAGGCGATGTCCTGGTTTTCTCATTTGTGGGAATGTCAGAAAAAACCGTTACGGTCAGCACATCAAATACAGTCAATGTTACATTGGAAACTGGCGTAAAGCTCGCTGAGGTTGTAATCGACGGTTACAAGACCACGAGCAAGAAAAAAGCGTCTGTTGCCCAGACAACCATTTCAGCTGAAGCCGTAGAAGGAAGGCCAAACGTCTCTTTCTTACAGTCTTTGCAGTCGCAGGTTGCAGGTTTGAACATTGCATCGGCTTCGGGTACTCCGGGCTCGGCGAAAATCGACGTTGTATTGCGCGGTTATTCATCG
>JAEWLD010000216.1 GCA_023393485.1 Bacteroidota bacterium | reverse complement strand
GCGAAAAATGTTGTGGTATGAAATCGTGTTCGGGCTTGTGATCATCGGCGGGCTTTTTATGATCATGCACGTTGAGACGCATTTTATTGAAGGAATGCTTTACGCGCTTTTATCGGTTTTCATGGGTGTTGTTTTTACACTTTTCAATGGGAAATTGATTGCTACATACAAGCCGACCGTCATCGGGCGGTATGAATTCGCGGCCGGTTTTGCGCTCATTTCGGCATATCTTTTATATGAAGGTGTTTTTGACCGAACGTTTTTTGTATTGTCGGGAAAAGACTGGATTTACCTGGTATTGCTTGCGTCGGCGTGTACGGCCTATGCTTTCACGGCATCGGTCAACGTGATGAAAAGGCTGACGCCGTATACTGTAATGCTGACCACAAACCTTGAACCGGTTTACGGCATTATCCTGGCGTATTTCATCATCGGCGAAGATGAAAAAATGAGCCTGCCGTTCTACATTGGTTCGGCGGTGATTTTGGCGACCGTGATCGCCAATGGCGTGATTAAGCATTATTTTGAAAACAAGGCCGAAATCCAGAAGCCGTAAGCCGTAAACTCGCCGCAGGTGACTTTAGCCTTGCTTCGCGATTTCTTGAGTAAGCGTCATAATTCTCGCGGCAGCAATCTTTCGGCAACGCGGTTCTTCGGCGCAGCGGCCTGAAACACTTTTCGCCATTCCGCGTCAAACGCCATATCCAAAATCCGCCAAAATGAACAACCTCATCCTGATTTTACTGTTTAGTGTCGTAAATTTATTTCCAAACGAAACCATGACCGACACCACTACGTTTATCATCGTGCGCCACGCCGAAAAAGATGGCACGGGCAACGATCCGGGGCTAAGTGCCGACGGAAAGGCACGCGCCGAGGAATTGCGGCGGACGCTCGCAGAAGTTCCCGTACATGCAATTTATTCGACGCCGTATCAACGAACACGTCAAACCGTCACCCCGTTGGCAGCTGAAAAAGGGATTGCCATCACCGAATACGCAGCGGCAAAACCTGCGGGACAATTCGCCGAAGAATTGTTTTCGGCCTATCGCGGGAAAACCGTCTTGATCTGCGGCCATTCCAATACGGTTCCCGAAATCGTCAGGACGCTCGGCAAAACGGATCAACCCATAACGATAGACGAACCGCATTTTGACAATATCTTTATTGTAACCTGTACTGAAAATGCCGCCCCGGGTGTATTGCGGCTAAAATTCGGGAAATCGTCAAGATAGCTGAAAGCCATAACCGGGTTCGGGAAGTAAAAGGCAGACAGATGTTGAAGCCAATTACTGTCGCAGTTTGCCGACTTTACGACCTTATGACTTTACGGCTTTATGACACTCAAAAAATATTATCTTTGACCGACAATCATTTGCCATGGCCAAAAACATTATCCTCAACCACACCGAAATCGAACATAAAATCAAAAGAATCGCTTATCAAATCTACGAGACCTTCGTCGATGAAAAAATGATCGTGATTGCCGGCATTTCAAAAAACGGATTCGTGTTCGCGAAGAAAATCGCCGAAAATCTCGAAGCGATTTCAAAGATCAAGACCGTTTTGTGCGAGGTCAGAATAGACAAACAAAACCCGGGCGGTGAGATCACAACATCAATTCCTGAAGCGGATTATTCTGGAAAAGGCCTGGTTTTGGTCGATGACGTACTGAATTCCGGCACAACGCTGATTTATGGCGTGCGTCATTTCCTGAACGTGCCGCTGACCAAATTCAAGACTGCCGTCTTGGTTGACCGCAACCACAAAAAATATCCTGTAAAGGCCGATTTCAAGGGGATTTCACTAAGCACTTCGCTCAAAGAACACGTCAATGTGGTTTTTGAGAGTAAAGGCGATTACGCTTATTTAAGCTGACAAATTCTCGATTTCCGCTGCGATTTCTATAGGTGATTTCCCGTCGGTTGCTATGCAATACCTGGCCTGATTGTAGAAAAAGCTACGTTCAAAAAGATGCTGGGCGATGAACAACTTGAGCTCTTCGGGTGATTTTCCCGCGAGTAGCGGCCTGTCTGCGGTTTCGGATTTGATCCTTTCATATAACGTATCGGGCGATGCCTTGAGGTATACCCATTGAAGTCCTTCGGCTTTTAGCAATTGGTGATTGTTGGCATAACAAGGCGTGCCGCCACCGACGCTCAAAACAAAAGAATTGGTTTGAGCGAGAAGTTCCTTGAGAATTTCGTGCTCGGTTTTCCTGAAAAAGATTTCGCCTTTGGTATTAAAAATTTCCCCGATAGGCATTTGCAGTTTGGTTTCGATTTGCGTGTCAAGGTCAAGCCATTCAATGCCATTTCGCTGATGCAGAAGTGATGCAACGGTAGACTTTCCGCTGCCCATATAACCTGACAAAATTATTTTTTTCATCGAATAAATCCTTATATTTTAAGGGGTTGGATGCGATTCTGCAAAAAAGCCAAATTTAAACTAAAATTGGTTTGAAAAATAAATATTAACCGCGTATATTTGCACCCGCGTTGAAGAAATGACAATGACTCGATAGCTCAGTTGGTAGAGCACAACACTTTTAATGTTGGGGTCCTGGGTTCGAGCCCCAGTCGGGTCACAAATCAAATCCATCGATTCAACGCCAAGACTCGATAGCTCAGTTGGTACAGCACAACACTTTTAATGTTGGGGGCCTGGGTTCGAGCCCCAGCGGGATCACCAGAGAAAGGAAGGTCGAGGCCTTCCTTTTTTCGTTTGCATTCAATTATTGTCCGATGATCTCCGACGACTTGATTCGA
>JAEWLD010000203.1 GCA_023393485.1 Bacteroidota bacterium | reverse complement strand
GTGAAGATCGAAGGAAAAGATCTGGCCGCCGGAACGTACGGCCTGCATTTCATCCTCGGTGAAACCGACGATACAGTCATTTTTTCAAAGCGCGCCAATTCGTGGGGCAGTTTTTATTACGATCCGGCCGAAGATGCGTTGCGGGTAACGGTCAAACATCACGAGCTTGCGCAGCCGGTCGAATGGCTCAAATACGAATTCATCAACCAGACCGAAAATTCGGCGACGGTCGCTTTGATGTGGGAAAAACGCGCGATTCCGTTCCGAATCGAGGCAGACATCCATCCGATGCAAATGGAAAGTTTCAAAAGCGAACTGCGCACAAAACCGGGTTTTACGTGGAATGCCTTTGTCCAGGCTGCAAACTATGCACTGCAACACAACGAGATGACCGAAGCGTCAGAATGGTCAGATATGGCAATCAACGCGCGGTTTGTCGGACAAAAAAACTTTCAGACGCTCAGTACAAGAGCGCGTGTTTTAAGAAAACTTGACCGAAATGCCGAAGCCGATAAATTGATGGCCGAAGCCGTATCAGTCGGACAAATCATCGATTTGCATCAGTACGGCCGACAACTCATCGCAGAAAAGAAACCCAAACAAGCCCTTGAGGTTTTCCAGGCCAATTATAAAAAGCACCCGAATGAATTTACGACCAATGTCGGTCTTGGCCGCGGATATTCTGCCGTCGGCAATTACAAAAAAGCGCTAAGCTATATGGAATCGGCCTTAAAACAGGCGCCTGACGAAGTGAATCGCGCCAGTGTTGAAGGCCAAATCAGAAAGTTGCGCGAAAGAAAAGACGTCAATTAGCGAAATAATTGTTAACGTCGCAAATTGCTGTAACAAAAACGCCTATTTTCGACCGATTTATAAATTAAAATCCTATGAGAATCCTGAAAGCGGGTTTTGCTGCGTTGGCTGTTTTTGCCTTTACGCAGACGCAGGCCCAAGTAAAAGGCGCCACATTTTCTGTTGGCAACAAGTTCACTGAAAAAAAATCTGAAATTACAGACGCGGAACTCAAGCGCTGGAGTTTCCTCGACCTTCAAAAGGACACAATCCCAGGCATGAGCGTCGACAAGGCTTACAACGAATTCCTCAAAGGACGCAAAGGTTCAAAGGTAGTTGTTGCCGTAGTCGACTCGGGCGTTGACATTGACCATGAAGACCTGAAATCTGTCATTTGGACCAATCCGAATGAGATTCCGAACAACGGCAAAGACGATGACAAAAACGGTTACATCGACGATATCCACGGCTGGAATTTCCTTGGCGATGCGGTCAATGAAAACTACGAATTCATCCGCGTGCTCAAAAAAGGCGACGACGGTTCCGAAACCTACAAAAAAGCAAAAATGGAACTTGCCAGCAAGCGCGCTGAAATGCTCCAGAACAAACAACAACTTGACTTTGTTCTCAACGCGAAAAAAGCGATTGACGCAAAACTCGGAAAAACGACTTATACCGTAGACGAAATCAAGGCAATCGATCCGGGAACGGACGCGAATCTTTCTCAGGCAAAATTCATCATGATGTCTGTAATCATGCAGGCCGGGCCAAAATTCATGGACGAAATCGGTGAATTCGAAAAACAGATCAAAGACCAGTTTGACTATGCGCTCAACATGGATTTCGACGGCCGGAAAATCGTAGGCGACAATCCTGACGACATCAAAGACACCAAATACGGCAACAACAACGTTACCGGGCCGATCAAAGACGAAGCCTTCCACGGAACGCTTGTTTCAGGAATCATCGCTTCAGAGCGCGGCAATGGAAAAGGCACAGACGGCATTGCAGACAACGTACAAATCATGGCGGTCCGCGCCGTGCCGAATGGCGACGAATATGACAAAGACATTGCACTCGCGATCCGTTACGCGGTTGACAACGGCGCAAAAGTGATCAACGGCAGTTTCGGCAAATATTTTTCGCCACACAAGGAATGGGTTGCCGACGCAATAAAATACGCGGCCTCAAAAGACGTTTTGGTCGTTTTTGCTTCTGGAAATGACGGGAAAGACCTCGATATCCAGGAAAACCGTTCGTATCCGACCGATGCGCCCGATCCGGCAAAAGGCGAAGTGGCAGACAACGTTTTGACGGTTGGCGCACTGAATTATGTTTACGGCAAACAACTCGTTGCGAACTTTTCGAATTACGGCAAGACTTACGTAGACGTTTATGCGCCCGGCGTTCAGGTTTATGGCGTGAAACCCGGCGACAAATACACATCGTCAGACGGAACTTCTTTTGCGTCGCCAAATGCCGCCGGCGTTGCCGCGCTTGTGCGTTCTTATTTTCCGAACCTCACCGCCGCGCAGGTCAAGCACATCCTGATGGATTCCGGAACGGCTTTGTCCGACGAAGTGGTTTTGGGCGAAAAGGCGGAAAAACGTCCGTTTAGCGAAGCCTCAAAATCGGGCCATTTGGTCAACGCCTACAACGCGCTTGTCATGGCTGAAAAAATGTCGAAGTCAATGCCTGCGAAAAAAGTCAAAGGTTAATTTCCTATTTTTAACGCATGAGAAAAATGATATTCCTTTCACTGGCTTTGGTCGGAATGGCCAGTGTTTATGGGCAAGCCGGCTATTGGCAGCAACATGTTAATTATAAAATGGATGTCTCGATGGACACCAAAACCTACCGCTACAAAGGCAAGCAGGAATTGGTATACACCAACAATTCACCTGATACGTTGCAACGCGTCTTCTATCATCTTTACCCGAATGCATTCCAGCCGGGAAGCGAAATGGATATGCGGCTGCGCAACATCAAAGATCCCGATGGGCGAATGGTGACCAAAGTTAAAGGCGCCGACGGAAAAGACATCAAGGAAAGCCGCATCAAAAATCTGAAACCGAATGAGATTGGGTTTTTGAAAATTTCAAACTTTAAACAAGACGGGCAGCCGGCTACGGCAAAAGAGGTCGAAACGATTCTGGAGGTCACGCTCGCAAAACCGCTTTTGCCGGGTGCAAAAACAACTTTTACGCTTGATTTCGACGGTCAGGTTCCGGTGCAAATCCGTCGTTCCGGACGCAATAATGCCGAAGGCGTGGAACTTTCGATGTCGCAATGGTATCCGAAATTAGCCGAATACGACTTTGAAGGCTGGCATGCCGATCCGTACATTGCACGGGAATTCTTTGGCGTTTGGGGCAATTTCGACGTCAAGATCACAATCGACAAAAATTACATTTTGGGCGGTTCGGGCTATTTGCAGAATAAAAACGAAATCGGGCACGGCTATCAGGATTCGGGCGTCACAATCAACAACGACAAGAAAAAGACGCTGACCTGGCATTTCGTCGCGCCAAACGTCCATGATTTTACCTGGGCAGCCGATAAGAATTACCTTCACGATACCGCGCAGGTTCCGGGCGGCGCAACATTGCATTTCCTTTACAAGAATAACCCGAAAATCATCGGCAACTGGAAGAAACTTCAACCCTTGACGGTAAAGTTGATGCAGTATTACAATGAAATTGTCGGTAAATATCCGTATGAGCAATACTCTGTGATTCAGGGCGGCGATGGCGGAATGGAATACGCTATGTGTACGTTGATTCTCGGCGAAGGAACATTTGAAGGCCTGGTTGGCGTTACGGCACATGAAATGGGCCATTCTTGGTTCCAACACGTTTTGGCGAGCAACGAATCAAAACACGGCTGGATGGATGAAGGTTTTACGTCGTTTATTGAAGACCTCGGACTGAACGAACTGGCGGTAGAAAAACAGGCCAATCCGTTTGCCGGTTACGCCGGTTATTACAACATGGCCAATTCGGGCAAAGAGCAGCCGCAAGGCACACATGCCGACCGCTTCGACGAAAATCGCGTTTATAGCATTTCGTCATACAGCAAAGGCGAATTGTTTTTGAGCCAGCTGATTTACGTGATCGGCAAAGACAACTTGATGAAGACGATCAGGAAATACTATAACGATTTCAAGTTCAAGCATCCAACGCCGAACGATGTCAAGCGCACCGCCGAAAAAGTGTCGGGCGCCAACCTCGACTGGTATTTGACCGACTGGACTTTGACCACCAATACGATTGATTACGGAATTGCAAACGTGTCTGACAGCAGTGGGAAAACTTTGGTTTCACTCAAAAGAATCGGGCGAATGCCGATGCCTATTGACATCGTCGTTGAATATACAGACGGCACAAAAGAAGGATTTTACATTCCGCTGCGAATGATGAGTTTCACAAAAGACAATCCTTATCCTGAAATGAAACGTACGGTTCTCGCCGATTGGGCTTGGGGAAATCCCGATTATGAATTAGTCATTCCAAAAGCCAAATCGTCAATCAAGACAATAACGATTGACCCAAGCGGCCTGATGGCCGATGTAAAACAAAGCGACAACGTTTTTAAAAACTAAATGAAGCCGGCGAAAGTCGGCTTTTTTAATGCATTGCGTTGATTCGGATGCTCGCTTTAACTAGTGCCAACGCATTGATTTTATCGAGGCCGATTTCTTTATCCTGATGGTCGGGATTATGGCTCGCCAATATGATTTTAGCTGCATTTCCCGACTTTCGGACGTATTTGACCGTCACGTATTCTTCGCCACCGACATTGAGGCTCAGCAAGTACATTTCGCCCCAGAAAATCTCATTTTTAAAATCGTGCAACTGTTTGTATAAGACGATGTCGCCACTTTTTAAAAGCGGATACATACTGTCTCCGGTGACATAGACCGCACCATCGCATTTTGGGAGATACGGAATCGAGATGTGGTCAACCGGCTTCTGATTCCGCGCATCGTTGAAAAGCGGCACAAGGCCGGCGACGGCTTCAATATCATACAAAGGAATTTGCTGGCTTTCTACCGGCGTGTCTGTTTTGAGCTTGTATGTCGTGATGTTGCCGCGAACGTCTGCATTAAGCATTTCGCCCTGACCGGTTAAAAGCCATCCGGCGTTCAGATCAGGGTAAACGGCAAGGATTTTTTCAAGCATGTTCGATCCGATGCTTTTGCTTTCCTTGACCGCCTTTGAAATGCTTCCGCGGCTGGCGTTGACACTGTTCTCAAAAGCGTAGTAACTGTAGCCTTTTCTTTGGATATACTGGCCGAGGCGTGTGGAAACCATAGAAAATTTTCTTCGAAGGTAAGAAAAAAGTTGGGTTTGGTTTTTTTGGGATTCTGAACTTGTTTCAGAATCTATCTAACTTAGAAGAGATTCTGAAACAAGTTCAGAATCCCCAAAAGCCACGAAATTAAAAACCTCCTGGGGAATTCCAAGGAGGTTTTTTAAAATAGCTGGGCTATTGTGGTTTTTGGTTTGACTATCCGCATCAGTAGCAGTTGTTTCTTCAACCCGCGGATACTGCTTGTATTTTGAAAGCCGGAGCTTGTGTTCTCGATGGTGTAAAGATATGACGAGCTAACTCCAATTATTTTCCAAAATTGCTATCTGAACTTTATATAATTCACACATATGTAGGTTATTACCCCTTTTTTATAAAATTTTTTGTTGCCGGATTGAAAAGCTACCTTTGCGCCATGGATTTCAAATACCCGAAGCACGAAAAACTCAAAAGCCGAAAAACGATCGACACTTTGTTTTCACGCGGTAAGTCGGTTTCGAAGTTTCCGCTGCGGCTGGTCTACATTGAAAATCCATTGCTGGAAACAGGACTGATCCAAATCGGCGTATCGGTTTCAAAAAAGCATTTCAAGCACGCTTCCGACCGAAACTATTTCAAGCGGGTTTTGCGCGAAACCTATCGGCTCAATAAACATAGGTTAATTGAAAAGATTGACAAGCCATATGCTTTCATGTTGCTTTACCAAACCAAAGAGCGTTTGACTTTTGTCGAAATCAATGCAAAAGCCGTCGCGCTATTCGAAAAATTCTCGCAGCAACTTTCCGAGAGCGACAGCGCCGCGAAGTAATAAAAGCAACATTCTGAGCGTTTTATCGAACTAAATCCCTATCGATGAAACGTATTTCCGCTCTCTTCGCATTTCTGGTCCTTGCTTCGTGCCAGCAAAACAGGACTGAAACAACTACCGAAGAAACTTCTGCCGTCCAGGCAATTTCATTGCCTCCGTTGAAAGATTATAAAGCTGCCGACGAAACAGCGCAGGCTGAAGTCGCGCCGGTCGAAGCTGCTGCAATGCAATCGCCGCCCGCGCCGGAGAACACCGACCAAAAAATCATCCGCGAAGCCCGGCTGCGTTTCGAAACCCCCGACATCGACCAAACCTACAATCAAATCGTCACGGCCACAAAAAAGTACGACGCGCAAATCCAGAATGATTCTGAAAACAAAGAATACGATGCCGTCAGCCGGAGTTTGACGATCCGGATTCCGAACCAATATTTTGACGCATTTTTGTCAGAAGCCGGACAAGGCGTCGACTATTTTGACCAGAAAGAAATCTCGTCAACCGATGTCACAGAAGAATATATTGACGTCGATGCGCGGCTCAATGCGAAAAAGAAACTCGAGGCGCGTTACCTCGAACTGCTCAGCAAAGCCGGAAAAGTATCTGAAATGCTCGAAATTGAACGCCAACTGGCAAACGTACGCGCGGAAATCGAAGCAAGGGAAGGCCGCCTGAGATACCTGAAAAACCGCGTCGCGCAAAGTACAGTGTACATTTCGTTCTACAAAGCTGTCGCGACCGAAGGCGGCGCCAAGGTTTCATACGGCGCAAAACTCGGCAACGCGGTCGCGACCGGCTTTAATTCGATTTTGTTATTCTTTGTTGCGCTGCTCAATAATTGGCCATTAATTCTTATTTTAGTAGCCTTGATTTTCTGGCTGTGGCGGAAATTCAAAAAGCGCAAAAAACCATAAGCTATGTACACTTTTCTGAAAAAACGATACATCATCCCGATTATCGCCGGCGGCTTTTTATACGTTGGGGCGAGTTTCAAGGAAGATTTTTTTGAGATTGCCAAACAGATCGAAATTTTCACGACGCTGTTCAAGGAAGTCAACATGAATTACGTCGACCAGACCAATCCTGCCGAGCTCATGGACAAGGCGATTAAAAGCATGCTCGCTGACCTTGATCCGTACACGGTTTATTTCAACGAGGCCGATGTAGTCCGTTTTAAGATCAACAACACAGGCGAATATACCGGAATCGGGGCGATGATTACGCGCAAAGACGGCGCGCTGATCATCAAAGAACCGTACAAAGGTTATCCTGCAGACAAGGCCGGGCTTAAAGCCGGTGACGAAATCATCCAGATCGGCGACGTCAGCCTTTCAGATTTCAAGGACGATGCGAGCCAGTTGTTGCGCGGGGCGAAAAATGCGAAAATCGACATCAAATACCGTCGCCAGGGAAAAATACTCGATACGCAAATGATTCTTAGCGAAGTCGACGTCAAGGCTGTGCCGTTCTTTTCAAAAATCGACGACAAGACAGGTTATATCGTATTGACGCAGTTCAACCGCAAGGCGTCGCTTGAAACCAAGGAAGCGCTGGAGCAACTGAAAAGGGAAGGAGTAGAGCGCATTATTCTCGATTTGCGTGGAAACCCGGGCGGTCTTTTGGCCGAAGCGGTCAATATCTGCAATCTTTTCGTGCCGAAAAATGAAGTTATCGTCACGACAAAATCGAAAATCGAAAAACACAACAACACTTACAAAACCCAGCGCGAACCAATTGATTTGGAAATTCCTCTTGTGGTTTTGGTTGACGGGCATTCTGCATCAGCTTCAGAAATCGTTGCCGGGGCTTTGCAGGATTTGGACCGCGCGGTAATTGTAGGCAGCCGCAGTTTTGGCAAAGGTTTGGTGCAAAGGCCGATCGACATGACTTACAACACGCAGCTCAAAGTCACTATTTCGCGCTATTACACGCCGTCGGGCCGCTGCATCCAGGCGCTCGATTATGCGCACAAAGACAAAGACGGCAAAGCGATCAGGACCGACGCCACAAAATACAACGCATTCAAAACGCGCAAAGGCCGTACGGTCTATGACGGCGGCGGCATCGAGCCGGACATTGAACTTTCGGAAACCAAAAACAGCCCGATTGCCGAGGCGCTTTTGAAAAATGACGGCATTTTCAATTTCGCGACTGAATATTATTACAAACATCCCGATCTGGGCAACAAAATCCCAACAATCACCGATGCCGATTACAATGATTTCAAGGCGCATTTGAAAAAAACCAATTTCCAATTTGACACAGAGACCGAAATCGCGCTTCGCAAAACCATGGAAGCGGCCAGGAAAGAGAACATCGACGCGTCAATAAATGCAGAATATCAGCAGCTGTTGAATTCACTTCAACGCAGCGAAGAAACCCAACTAACCGCGAACCAAAAGGAAATCAAAAACCTGATGCTTGACGAGCTCATCAAGCGTTACCAGTACAAAGAAGGCTTATACCAGTATTACACCAAGAACAATTCAGAAATCATCAAGGCCATCGCAATTCTGAACAACACGGCCGAATACAACAAGATCTTAAAAATATGAGGCACTTTTTGACGCTTTTGCCGCTGCTTTTTTTCGGAATCGCGAACGCGCAGGAAGAAGTGATCCAATCGGTCTATTTTGACCTGAACAAATATTCGATCGATGAAAGTCAGG
>JAEWLD010000168.1 GCA_023393485.1 Bacteroidota bacterium | reverse complement strand
CTTGAGCATAACCGTTTTCCCCGAACCCGACTGGCCGATGATGAGGTTGGTCTTTCCCGCATCAAAAACAGCCGAAACGCCTTTGAGCACTTCGACGCCGTTAAACGACTTTCTCAAATCTTTTACTTCAATCATGACGCGAGCAATAATTGGGTGAGAATGTAATTGACCAAAATGATCGTGACCGACGTCCAGACAAAGGAAACGGTTGATGCCTTGCCGACTTCAAGCGCGCCGCCTTTCATGTAATAGCCGTGGAATGACGGAATGGTAGCCAGAATCAACGCAAAAACAAACGTCTTAATAAATGCGTAGGCAATGTGGAACGGGATAAACTCCATTTGGATGCCTCCGATGAAATCCGAACTGGCGCCGAATCCGCCGTAAACCGCCGCAATCCAGCCGCCAAGAATGCCGAGGAACATCGCGATTCCAATCACAAAAGGGTAGAGCAGCAGTGCAATTATTTTCGGGAAAACGAGATAATTCAGTGAATTGACGCCCATGACTTCGAGCGCGTCGATTTGTTCGGTCACGCGCATCGTTCCGATAGACGATGTGATGAACGAGCCCATTTTACCGGCCATGATGATCGAGATGAAAGTAGGCGCAAATTCGAGGATTACCGATTGCCGCGTGGCAAACCCGATCAGGTATTTTGGAATCAGCGGATTGGTCAGGTTGAGCGCGGTCTGGATGGCGACAACGCCGCCGACAAAAAACGAAATAAACGCGACAATCCCAAGCGATTCAATAATCAGGCTGTCGATTTCTTTGAGGATGAGCCCGCGCATTACCGACCATTTTACGGGTTTGCGGAAAACTTCTTTCCACATCAGAAAGTATCTTCCGATTTGCGTTAAATAGCGAATAAGCATCATAGGCGTCGAATCAAGGCAAAAATAAGGATTAGTTTAGTTTTGCCGACGTGGTTTTATGTTTTTTAGGTTTTTTTAGGGGTTTACCGTAACTGAAAAAAATCGGTGATTGTAGATTTGGGTATTGGGTTAGTTTTTATTTGAGACCCCAAAGGTTTTTAAAACCTTTGGGGTCTGCCTTTATCCAAAAATTTTATCTTTAATCTTCTTCCACCGATATCTTCTAATGAATTTTACCTGTTCTTCATTGACAAGCATTTGCTTGCCTGTTGATTTTCCCCTGAAAAAACCCCTGATGTAATCAAAAAACAATACTGGTTTCTTTTTCATCATCGCCAATTTTGCCGATGCAACTGCGGTAATCCAAAACCCGTAGCCAAGCGTATAAAATGCCTCGCCCTGTTTGTAACGCGCAGCTTTGTCATAATTCGTGCCGGTGGGTTTGAGGTGTTTGACTTTAAGATCGGGAATCGTGACGATTTTCCAACCGTGGAATTTTGCAAGCAGTTCATCAACCGTATCCCAGCCCATCGCCGGTCTGAGGCCGCCGATTTGTTCAAAACACTCTTTCCGGTAAGCCTTTAGCGCGCCGCGGATATGGTCTTTGTCGGTCAGGTTTTCCAAAACCCATTCGCCGTTTTTCTCGATGTAGCAAAATCCGCCGGCCATTCCGGTTTTTTCGTCGGACTCAAAAACATTCAAAACAGTTTCAAAATAGTTTGTGGGTAAAATCAGGTCTGCGTCGAGTTTTACGATGATGTCAAAATCGCCAGCCAAAGTTTCTAATCCTTTGTCAAATGCGCGGATGACTTTGCTTCCTGGCAAATGAACGGCTTTTGACATGAGGTTGACCAATGAAATGAAAGCATGCCTGCTCATATAAGCGGTCACGATTTCAGGGGTATTATCGGTGGAATTGTCATTGACCACGACGACTTGTCTGGGTAAAATCGTTTGCGATACCAGTGAGTCCAGCGTAAGCCCGATAAACGACGCTTCATTATAAGCGGGAATGACAACACTATATGTCATCGCTGGATTTTTTCGGCGTAAACGATGTAGTACCGATTGGTAAATCGGCGCAGCAATGGCCTGATGCCAAGCTTTTTTACAGGATTTGTCCATTTTTCCCTATCGGTGATTTTCCATCCGGTTTTTTCCAAAAGCCAGTCCAGCTGCCAATCCTCAAACTCGTGATAATGCCTGTCCCATATATCGGTTTTGCTCCGATAGGCTGAAGAAAACCAAAGCCGCATCGGAATCGAGATCACGATTTTTCTTGATTTTACATTCTGCAGTACGGTGTAGGGATTGAGCAAATGTTCGAAAATTTCAAATGCCGTTACGACGTCATATTCATTTTGCCGCAATGCCGTCTGGTCATTGTCTAAATCTTCACCGGTTGTATTTTGCACTGTAAAACCTTCGGCTTTCATGATTTTTGAAAACGGGTTTTCAACGCCGAGATCGAGAATTTTTTCAGACGCCGATACGTGTTTTTTCAAAAACGCAAGCGTGAGGCGGAAGCGTTTGTCAGGATAGGTCTTTTCGTACATGCTGCAAAGATAATCGACTAATACCGGTACACAAATGCGTTGATGTTCATTCCCGCGCCAACCGATGCAAAGATCAATACGTCGTCTTTGTTGATTTGCTGACTGTCCAGTTGCCCTTTTACCAGCAGATCGTATAATGTAGGTACGGTTGCGACGCTGCTGTTTCCGAGTTTGTGTATGCTCATCGGCATGACGCCCTTTGGAGCCGTTTGGCCATAGAGTTTAAAAAATCTATCGACTATTGCCTCGTCCATTTTTTCGTTCGCCTGATGGATCAGCACTTTTTTGACTTCAGAAATTGCGATGCCACTTTTGTCGAGACAGCTTTTCATCGCCTTTGGAACTTCGCTGAGTGCGAATTCGTAGATTTTGCGGCCGTGCATTTTGATGTAGCGCACGTCGGGATCGAGGTTTTTATTAAACGAACTGCCAAAATAGAGAAAGCCCGCTTCGTCAAGTGCGAATGTTGCGCTTTCGTGCGCGAGCAAGCCTTGGCCATCTTCGCAAGCTTCAATTACGGTTGCCCCGGCGCCATCGGAATAGATCATTGAATCGCGGTCATGCACATCGACCACGCGCGACAAGGTTTCGGCGCCAACGACCAGGCATTTTTTAGCCATTCCGGATTTGATGAAGGCGTTGGCCTGAAGTACGCCTTCAATCCAGCCCGGACAGCCGAACAAAACGTCATAAGCCACGCACTTCGGGTTTTTGATCTTTAGCTTGTGTTTGACACGTGTGGCCAGGCTCGGCACGGTGTCTGACTGGATTGCATTTGGTTTTACATCGCCGAAATTGTGCGCAAGAATCAAATAATCGAGCGTTTCCGGATCAACGCCCGAATCCGCGATCGCTTTTTCGGCGGCGAAAAACGCGAGGTCCGAAGTCAGCAATTCTTCGCCCGCATATCGCCGTTCTTCAATTCCCGTGATGTCTTTGAATTTGCTGATGATCACATCGCCCGGATGCGGCAGTTTATCGCCGTCTTCGGCAAGGAACTCATGATTATCGAAATCTGCGTTGCGCATGATAATTTCCGGTATGTAGCTGCCTGAGCCCGTGATCTTGATGTTCATTCGACGAGATATTTGTATTAAAAGTACTAAAAAAATGCGACGCTTTATCGGTTGCTGATTTGTGATTTTTGTTTTTTTTAGATGCCAAAACCGGCGAAAACAAACGTCAGCGGTGCTGCATTTTAATTTGCATTACAGTTGCGATGGACAATGCGCGGGTTTTCATCGCCTCGGCGTTTTCACCCGAGAAATGCTCGTCAATGGTATTGTTGAAATGCATAAGCCAAGTCTTGAAATGCGTGGCATTGAGCCTGACTTTGTCATTGAGGTCAAGATGTATTTTCAGTACATTCTTTTGGTAATTGCCTGAATGTAAAATATTTTGCTCCCAAAAATCTACGATGTGCGGCAAATGCGTCGTCAGGTCAATTTTGGCAACGTCGGTAAAAATGTAATCTATTGCGCTGTCTGCCAGCAGCTTGTCGTAAAAAGCCGCCATCAGCATTTCAATGTGTTCGCGTTTTGTGAGGTCTGCCATAAAAAACAAGCCCGGACATGCCGGGCTTTTGATTTATTTGATGTTCAATTTTTCGCTGTGGAGTGAAATTGTTTTCTTCTTTTTGTCGTATTCCATCAGCATCACCGTTCCGATCTTTGCCGGCATCGGCGCTATGTAGGCTTTATCTCCGGTCAGGTAGATTTTGTCTTCGGTGATTTCGCCTTCGTCGCAAATCAATGCTTTGAATGCAAACTTGTTCTTTTCGCCTTTAAGCCTTTCGTAATCGGTAAAAAACGCGTAGAATCTGTCATTTTTGCGATCGAGCTGCGTATAGTTGTAATCAAACGCGCCAAATTGTTTCATGGCGTGGGCGTTCAATTGCGGGCTTCCCATATCAGTAAGACTTGGCATTCTTGATTTGCCTTTATCAAATTCGGAAACTTTTGTCAATTTGAAATCACTGTTGAATTTGAAGACTACGGCATCGTCAACTGTCAATTGGCTGACGCTGTTGCCGCCGCCGCCGAGAATGGCCGATGCAACGCCAAGACCGCTGACGGTTTTTTTGTAATATTCGCCAATCGCGTAATATTCGTTCGCTTGTGTCTTGATTACGTCGTGGAAGAATATATAACCTTTGTCTTTTACTTTGCTGCCGTCTTTGATGTTCATCACTTTTGCGATGTCGCCGGTCCAGCTCATCAGGTTGTCGGCCACTGTTTTACCTGTCAAATCAATGACTTCGGTAAATAATCCAAGGCTTTTGTCGTCATAGATATTGTCGCCTTCCTTAAAGTATTCGCCCATGAAAACCACCGAGTTGTCGTTGTTGAGAAACGCGTTTGTAATCAATCGCGGGTTTTTCTTTTTGCTGTACTCGCGTTCAAAAAGCAATTTTCCGGTGTTGATGTCAATGACTTTTGTAGTCAAGGTGATTTTTCGCGACATCGCTCCGGGACGCGACATTTCAAGTGCAACCACTACGCTGTTGTTGACCTCGATCGGGTTGATTGAAAGTACTTCTTTTGAGTTGTCGGGCGAGTTGAATTCCCAGGCTTTTCCGCCGTCGGTCGGATAGTATTTCAAAGAATAGCCGATTTTCTTGTTGTCCTCAAACTTGTTGAACAAAAAGCCTTTGTCGGCCACCGGAAACAAAACGTTGAAATCGCCGGTTTGCTGAGCAATCTGCAGATATTTGATTTCCTTGTTTTCGAGCGGGATTTTGATCAGATTTTTTTGGTCGGCCTTCCTGTCATAACTGATCAGCGTGATTTCTTTTTCCTTGTAGTTGGCCATGGCAAACATCATTTCCTGATTGTTGAACGCGCTTTTCATCAGGAAAGTATTTTTGTTGTCGACGTATGATTTTGTCGCCAATTCCTGCAGGTTGTTGTCAAAAATCTGGATTGCGAATTCGCGCTCGCCCTTTTTGAGCTTGTCAACCATGTAGTAGAAATAATAACCATCTACACCTTTGTCCTTGTTCATGATGGCACCGGCGTCGCGCAGGTTAAAACTCGAAACGTTTGCGATGGTCGTCATCTGTGCCGAGGCGCAAAGTCCTAATGCCATTGCGGCGGTAAGCAATACTCTTTTCATTTTTTGGAAATTAGTTAGTTAATGTGTTTTATGAGTTTAATTGGTGTTCAATTTTGCAAAGAATTCAGCCGTAGCGGCAAATTCTGCATCGCCTTTCATTAGCGCCTGGTGTTTCTGGCAGAACCGATGGCCGATTTTCCGGGTTTGTTTGAGTTCGAGGTGGTTCAGGAACAACTTCACTTCGTCGAGGTATTTTTCCTCAGAAAAAGTCGTCACCGGGCCAACGTATTTGCCAAAATTATGCGCCTGCTTAAGTTCGTAAGTGCGCCTAAGCAAATAGGCGACGTTTTTGGCATAAGTCTTTTCGTCGATTTCTTTTCGTGTATACATCGTCAGGATTTGATACAAAGCCATGTCAATGTCCGAATCATCCATCGATGCCGCAATGCTGCTTTCGACCACGATTTTCCTGACCGCGTCAAGCGCCGGCGTAGGCGCGATACCGTCTTTCCCTGAATAGAGACTTTCGAGTTTTTTAAGGCGCAAAGGAATGTCGGGGTGCGTTTTAAGCGAATCTTTGTTGAAAGCAAAATCATCCCGGGCTTCCTTCAAGTCAAAAATGGCCGCGTCACGTTCAAGCCAGGCTTCATTGAACGGATAATCGTCAAATGTAAAATGTTCGCGAAGCTTTGTGTCGGCTTTGAATAAAATCGTATCACATTCGCCGAGTTTTTTCAATGAAACATAGCCGGCAGCTTTGTTGAACCTGGTTTTGCTCAGAAAGACGTAACCGAGCGAATCCGCTTCTGTTTCGGCCAGGCGGCTTCGTTTCAAAAAATTGTAATTGATGGTTTTCAGGACTTCCATCACCGCACGCGTCGCCCCGTAATCCTGTTTCGAGGCTTTTTTCAAATCCTGTTTGGTCTGTTTCGAGTTCGCTTTTGAAATATATTCAAGCAGGCTTTTGTCCGTATGCTTGAGTTTGTAATGTGCGATTTCGTGGCAAATCGTGAACGCGATTTCATCGTCGGTGTCAAGCACGTTGAACAGTCCAAGATTGACCGTAAAAATGCCGTTGCCGTAACAAGCCGCGTTCGGTACGGGCGATTTGTCTACGAAAAAGTAAAAATCCTGATGGTCGATATCGGGATTCGCACGATAGATTTCGGCCAGGATGTTTTTGAAATAGTTGTTGATTCTGGAGTCGAAAATGTAATTGCTGTCCTTGATCGTCTTGATGAACGCGTCTTTGCGTTCGTTCAGCGTTTTTTGGATGTCTTTTTCGTACTGGCCTTCAAACGACTTGATTTTCTTGAGTGTGATATTGCCGATGTATTTTTGGATTGAATCCATATTCTTCGGCTGATAGACCAATTCGGCCTTTTGCGCAAAGCAAAACTGACCGATGAACAGCAGTAAAAGTGACGTAGGGATTCTCAAAGTCATTTTGTTGGTGCTGCAAGTATATAAAAAAGCCCTGATATTCAGGGCTTTTTTTTGTTAATTTTCAATGTATGCTTCAATCGGCGCGCATGAACAAATCAGGTTCCGGTCACCATACGCATCATCGACGCGCCTGACCGTAGGCCAGAATTTATTCTCGGCGATATAATCAAGCGGAAACGCCGCCGCCTCACGCGAATATGGGAATTCCCAGCTATCGGCGGTCAGCATGGCCTGGGTATGCGGAGCATTTTTGAGGACGTTGTTTTTATCATCGGCCGATGCTGCTTCAATTTCCTTGCGGATTGAAATCATCGCATCGCAGAAACGGTCGAGTTCTTCGAGGTTTTCGCTTTCGGTCGGCTCAACCATCAGCGTCCCGGCCACTGGGAATGAAACCGTCGGGGCATGGAAACCGTAATCCATCAGTCGTTTGGCGATGTCGGTCACTTCAATTCCTTTTTCCTTGAACGGACGGCACTCGAGAATCATCTCGTGCGCCGCGCGGCCCATTTCACCTGTGTAGAGTGTGGCGTAGTGGCCATTCAATCTTTCTTTGATATAGTTTGCGTTCAAAATGGCATTCATCGTAGAATTGGTCAGGCCTTCGGCGCCAAGCATCGTGATGTAGCCGTACGAAATCAGGCAAACCAGTGCCGAACCCCATGGCGCGGCAGAAATTGCGGTGATGGCATTGTTTCCGCCAGTCGGAATTACCGGATTTGTCGGCAGGAACGGGACCAAATGTTTGGCGACGCAGATCGGGCCAACGCCAGGTCCGCCGCCGCCGTGCGGGATTGCGAATGTTTTGTGCAGGTTCAGGTGGCAAACGTCTGCGCCGATTGTTGCCGGATTGGTCAAACCAACCTGCGCATTCATGTTCGCGCCGTCCATATAGACCTGTCCACCATTTTCGTGGATGATTTTAGTGATTTCAATGATCGCCGATTCAAACACGCCGTGAGTTGACGGATAAGTCACCATCAAACACGCGAGGTTGTCTTTGTGCTCGATTGCCTTGGCGCGCAGATCTTCAACGTCGATATTGCCGTTTTCGGAAGTCTTGGTCACAACAACATGCATTCCGGCCATCGTGGCGGTTGCAGGGTTTGTACCGTGCGCCGATGCCGGAATGAGCGCTATATTCCTATGGCCTTCACCGCGCGATTGATGATAGGCACGAATCACCATCAGCCCGGCGTATTCACCTTGCGCGCCCGAATTTGGCTGCAATGTAGTTCCGGCAAAACCGGTCACGACGTTGAGTTGCTGCTCGAGTTTCTTGAGCATGGTTTGGTAGCCTTGGGCCTGTTCAATCGGTGCAAAGGGGTGAATCGAGTTCCAGCTTGCCATTGAAAGCGGCAGCATCTCGGCGGCTGCGTTGAGTTTCATCGTACAAGAACCCAGCGAAATCATTGAATGGTTCAACGCCAAATCTTTGCGCTCAAGCATTTTCATGTAACGCATCAATGCCGTTTCTGAATGGTGTTTATTGAAAACCTCGTGTTTGAGAAAGTCTGAAGTTCGTTTTAGTGAATCAGGGTAGTGGATTGTGGTTGACAACGCTGAAATTTTTTCAGCGTCTTTGCCGGTGGCTTCGGCGAAAATCGAGATGATTTGGTTGATGTCCGCAATCGACGTGGTTTCGTTGAAAGCAATTGCGACGATTTCAGCATCAGGATAGAAGAAATTGACTTCATTCTTTTCAGCGATCGCTTTTATTTTTGCTGCGTCGGCTTTCACCGAAATCGTATCGAAAAATGCGTTATTGATTTGATAAATCCCGAGTTTATTCAGCGCATCAGCAGCGGTGACGGCAGAAGCATGAACTTTGTCTGCAATGTAACGCAGGCCTTCCGGCCCGTGATAAACGGCGTACATTCCGGCCATTACAGCCAAAAGTACCTGGGCTGTGCAGATGTTTGAAGTTGCTTTTTCGCGTTTGATGTGTTGTTCGCGTGTCTGCAATGCCATGCGGAGCGCGCGGTTTCCGTTCGCATCGACTGTAACGCCAATAATCCGGCCCGGCATTGAACGCTTGTATTCTTCTTTGGTTGCGAAGTACGCTGCGTGCGGTCCGCCGTAGCCCATCGGAATGCCGAAACGCTGCGTTGTTCCAACCACGACATCAGCGCCCATTTCGCCCGGCGGCGTCAATTTGACCAATGACAAAATATCGGCGGCGACGGCCACCTTGATTTCCTTTGCCTTTGCCGATGCGATGAATTTCGCATAATCGTAAACTTGTCCGAATTTGCCCGGATATTGCAAAATCGCCCCGAAGAAATCATCACTAAAGCCGAATGCTTCGTGATTGCCTACAACGAGTTCAACCCCGATCGGCGTTGAGCGCGTTTGCAAAACCGAGAGTGTTTGCGGCAAAATTTGGTCTGAAACAAAAAATTTATTGACGTTGTTTTTCTTTTGATCGCGCGTCCTGACGTCAAACATCAAAGCCATGGCTTCAGCCGCGGCCGTGCCTTCGTCAAGCAATGATGCATTGGCGATTTCCATTCCGGTGAGCTCAATCACCATCGTCTGATAGTTCAAAAGCGCTTCGAGACGGCCTTGCGCAATTTCTGCCTGATACGGCGTATAGGCGGTATACCAACCCGGATTTTCAAAAATGTTGCGTTGGATTGCAGCCGGAACAATCGCAGGGTGATAACCCAGACCAATATATGATTTGAAGATTTTATTTTTTTTGCCCAACTGTTCGATGTGCAGCAAATATTCGTATTCAGTCAACGCAGGGTCGAGGTCGAGCGGCGCCTTGAGGCGGATATCATCGGGCAAAGTTTCATACACCAGTTGATCCATAGATTCCACGCCGATGGTTTTCAGCATGTGGTTTACATCATTTTCTCTCGGTCCGATATGCCTCAGGGCAAAAGCGTCTGTTTTCATAAAAAGGAAGCGTGTTGTTTTTTAGCGGTACAAAAGTACTGATTTCTAGTCGAAAATCAAGCGGTAAAAGTTAGGAGAATGAATGGGGTGAAAAGTCGAAAGTCTAAAGTCGAAAGTCTAAAGAAAGTGGTCAAACGTCGAACGACACGATGGATTGCTCCTTACAATTCGCACGGCGGCCCGGTTGACGTTTGTCGTTCGACTTTCGACTTTCGACTTTTCCCGTTTGTCGTTCGACGTTCGACTTTTCCCTACCTTTGTTAAATGACGATTTTGACGCGGATTTTCAATCTTTACCTGCGCGGCAGCATTCACGTGGCATTGTCAGTCGGCGCGCTGATTTTAATGACGCAGCATATGTTCGGCGTTCGGTATGATGCGGCGATGGCACTCTTCGGTTTTTTTGGTACGGTTACGGGCTATAATTTTGTCAAGTACGATGAAATTGCGCGCGTCAGGCGAAAAACCGTCAGGCGTGAAATCAAGCTGTTCGCAGTGCTGAGTTTTCTGAGTTTTGTTGGTGCGGTTTTGTGTTTTATCCAATTCCGATGGACAACGCAGCTGCTGTCATTCATCGTTCTGGTTTTGACGGCGCTATATACTTTGCCGTTCTTTCCCAACAGGCGCAACGCCAGAAATTGGTCGGGCGTAAAAATTTACATTGTATCGCTTTGCTGGGGTGGCGTTACCGTTGTTTTGCCGTTGATTGATGCCGGCGTTCCGGTCACCATCGACTTTCTGGTCAAATGCCTGCAAAGGTTTATCATCGTTTTTGTGCTGATATTGATTTTTGAGATCGTCGACTTGACCAAAGACGATCCGCATCTGCATACCGTTCCGCAGCAAATCGGCGTTCGCAAAACCAAATGGCTCGGCGCTTTGTTGCTTCTGATTTTTCTGTTGCTCGATTTATTGCTGGCCCAGGCCAATGTCACCCAATTCGTGATCAATCTCATTCTGGCTGTTGTCACTGCGGCATTCCTGGTTTTTGCACGTATCGACAGCAGTCGGTATTATTCGGCTTTCTGGGTTGAATCGATTCCGTTGCTTTGGCTGGCAATGGTGTTGTTTTCCGGGTAATCCGTCGATGCCAAACCGGTCGCTTCTTCCGCCATTTTTTTAATGACCGCATTGCGCGCCTTGATCAATCGCGTAAGATATTGCTTCAAAACAGCGCGGTCAAACCATCGGCCGGCAAAACCCAGCGGCGTTTCATAAATGATTTTATCAATCATGATTGTGCCGTCATACTCGCGTCTGAAATAATGGTAATG
>JAEWLD010000121.1 GCA_023393485.1 Bacteroidota bacterium | reverse complement strand
AACCTGATGCGGTCAACGTTATTTGGTCAATCGTAATTGACGACGCGAAAGTGCCGCAAAAGTAAACGTTGCCCAAATTATCCGTATTGACAGTATAAATATGATTGTTTTGGAAGCCGCCGGGCGTGACCGAACGCGCCCATTCCAAGTTTCCCGACGCATCGTATTTCGCCATAAAAACATTTGGGAACGGCTGACCGAAATTTTGGTTTTGGATCAAAGCGCCACCAAATTCAATCGTATCGGTGAAGAAATAGCCGCCGATAAAAACATTCCCGGATTCGTCGATTGCAAGGTCGCTTGAGATATTGTGGAAATTGCAAATGCCTGTGCGTTGCGCACCTTTCGCCCAGACCGGATTGCCATCGGCATCAAACTTCGCAACGAACACCGTTCCGTTTGCCGTGTCTGCCATGAAGTTTTCATTGGTCAGAAGTTCGCTGCCGAAAGTGACCGTCGGCGTAATGAAAAAGCCAGTCATGTAAATATTATCTGACGCGTCGGCTTTGATTCTGTAAATGCTGTACATATCGGCTTGGCCCGAATTCGTTTTCGCCCAAACCAAATCGCCGTCGGAATTGTATTTTGCCAGAAAGCTGCCATTGCCGTTATGGGTCACCGCAGTCGTTTCAAAAGTGATCGAATTATTGAAATTGCCGGCGATGATCACGTTTCCGGACTGATCGGCAGCAACGCTCGTGACACTGTCAAACCCCGGTCCGCCTTCGCTTTTGACCCAAAGGATGTTGCCATCAGCATCAAATTTGACGATATAAATGTCGCCGGTATTTTCTGCTCCGACGTTGGTCAGGGTCTCATTCCCGATTGCAATCGAAGCCGATCTGAAATTGCCGACAAGGTAAACGTTGCCACTGGAGTCTACCGCAGTCATGCTTCGGCTGTCCTGGTTAAAGCTTTCGTAATTATGTCCCCAGGTCCAGTCGGGCGTTTGGGCAAAGCCAGTACAGCTTAGGAGAATTGTCGTAAGCAAAGTAATTTTGTGCATCGTAATTTCTTTTTCGCCATTAAAGTTAGCCATTTAAAAAAAATGCCCCGCACTGAGCGAGGCATTTCTATAAAACAAACATGTTATTTAATTATGATTTTCCTGACTTGTTTGGCCGCACCGTTTTCAACCGTCACCAGGTAAAGTCCGGCCTGGGCGCTGTTGATTTCGAGGTTTTGGTTGAAAATGCCTGCAGCGTGATATGATTGCTCAAAAATTCTGCGACCGCGAATGTCGTGGACGCTGATTTTAACTTCGTCCGAATTTGGCGTAAACGACACGTTGAAAGAACCATTATTCGGGTTTGGATACAACGCAAAATCAAATGCATCGTGCATCGAAACTCCAAGCGGCTGCGTACTGCAGATATTCAGGCTCCAACCGTTGATTGCCCCGCCGTCCTGATTATAGGCATCGGAAACTTCAAGAATCCATTGGCCTGCGGCATTTTCACCGTTAAAAGCAGACAATGGCGATACAGGCGCGACCGTCCCGGTAATCGTCGGGGTTGCAGCCACACAGGTCAACGGTGTTCCGTCATCTGAGAATGTCGCTTCAATGTCCTGCAAATTCGCACTGGCGCACGGGTTGACGAATAAATCGACTTCAATTCCCGAAGGGCTGATCAGCTTGGCCGAAATGTCGTTGACCCAAGTATGCTGAATATCGACCGTAACGGTCAAGCCCGATATGATTACGGCATCGGCAACGTCGAGTCCTGAGGCAACGGTATTGGCGCCACTGGCCGAAATGGTTACCGGCACGTCGGCCGATACAAATTCATCGCAGGCAACCTGGCCGGTCTGGAACTGGTTCGCAGCGCTGAACTGGCCTGAACAGGCGCTGTTTTTTGGCAAAATCCTCCAGTAGTACGTAGTCGCCTCATTGAGCAACGGCGCGCTGTAGCTGTTGGTTGCCACGGTCGCTGAAGCAATCATGTTTGAAAATGCATCGTCGGTAGCGATTTCAACATCGTAAAGCGTAGCGTTGGCATCAGCAGTCCAGGTCAAGGTTGGCGAAACGCTCACCGCAAGTTCCGCATTGGCCGGAGACGTTAGCGAAACACCTGTGAATGCTGAACTGAATAATTGGAAATAAAGCGAAACCGTTTTGGTGATTGCGCCTGATGTTGCCGTTATCGTAACGGGATAGAAGCCTGGCGTACTGCCGGCCGTGTTGTCAATCGTGACGGTAATATTGCCGTTTGAATCAATCGATGCCGGCGAGAAAGAAACATTGCTTCCCGCGGGTTGGCCCGAGGCGCTCAAAGTCGTGTTCGCATTGAAACCCGAAAATGTTTCATAAGCCAGCGTGTAGTTAACTGGCATTCCCTGGCAAGCCGCCATGGTTTGCTCGCTTCCGGCTGGCGTGGCGATGGCAAACGTCGGGACAGATGCGGCGGTTATCGCAAAGTTGGTATTCGAAATGTCATAGAAAATGTGATCGTGGCCTTTGACCATAATGCGATTTGTTGTACCGACCATGTTTGGAACCGATATCATTTCTGAACCGTCATTCGGTACGTTTTGCACGAGCATGGTCTCAAAAGACTGTCCGCCGTCAGTCGACAGGAAAATGTCGACCGCAGCAGCGTTCACGCCATTTGCGGTTGTGCCGGCAACATCCCAAGTGACCGTTTGATTGCTTCCGGCTTCCCACGAAATATTGGTGTTCGGCGCTGTAACCACGAATGGCCCGGCAGCTGCGGTTACAGTTACTTTCATTGCATCGGTATTGGTCTGCCCGACGCCGAGCAGATTGTCGCGGCCGGTAAGCACAAAATTCAGTTCGCGCGCCACTGAGCTAAGCGCTTCAGAACGGATTCCGTTAAAAGTGGTCGTGGTTTGATTGGCTACAACGCGCGGCAATGGCGGGCAATAACGGCTCGGCGACGATGTCGGATCATACGAACGCCAGTTAGGGCCGCCGGTTTTGGTAGCCGAGGCCTGGCTATTGGTGCCGGTTTGCGTGGTTGCGCTGTCATTTTGTTCCCAGCAGTAGGCAATCGCGTCGCCATTGGCGTCTGTACCTGAGCCGGTCAGGATGAAAGGCGTGGTTTTCGGGATGATATAATCGAGTCCGGCATCCATAACCGGTGCAACATCGGTCAATGTAGTACGGACAGGACACGTTTTACTGACCATATTGTCCTGAATCTGCTTGATGCTGGCGTAGACGAAATAATCGTCGGAATGTGCGGCGATGTCCTGCGCGGTAATTCCGGCGTAGCCCATAATCGTCGATCCCGAACCGGGCTCAACGTTCACGCCCGAACCTTCAACATCATTTGAAAAAGTGTGGTTGGCGCCGAATTGATGTCCCATTTCGTGGGCTACATAATCGATGTCGAAATTATCACCTTGCGGAATGCCGTCGGCTGGCGATGTAATGCCACGGCCTTTGCTTCCGTTGACACAAACACAACCGATGCAGCCCGCGTTTCCGCCGCCGCCGGTCGCACCGAACATATGCCCGATGTCATAATTGGCATTTCCGATTATATTGGTCAGCGTGGTTTGCAACTGGCCATTCCAGTTATTCATGTTGGTATACGGATCGGTAGACGCATTGGTGAATATCACCAAATCATTGTTGGCGATAATGTTCATGTGAATGGCAAGGTCTTTTTCGAAAACCCCATTCACGCGTGTCATCGTGGCGTTCATCGCTGCGAGCGCACCGGCAACCGTTCCGCCGTGGAAGGTCGTGTATTCGCCGTTGCAGGAAAGCGCAAGTCTGAAAGTCAACAATTCGCCTGAACTGGAAAGTCTTGAAGTTTGGCCTGCCTGAAGTTGCAAATCATGGGCAATTGCCGTGTCTTCCGTATAACATTCAAATGGCAAATTACCTTTGTTGCGCGATGAGTTGAAGATTGCGTAAACGGTTCCATCTTCAGAAAGCGGTTCCATAAACTCGTTGCGTTTGTCAGTCCGGAAAACGACAGTTTGTACACCCGATGGATCAACGCTCATGCGAAGGACTGCGTGTTTGTCATCGATGCCGCGGCCGACATATGAACGGATTTTGGAAAATTGCGCCTGCAATGCCGGCTCGAAATTGGAAGCTTCGAACATTTCAAAACGTTCGAGATTGCCGTCGACGTTCGGCATTGAAATAACGACGCCTGACTGACGGCCCGTAAACCGCACGGGAGCCGTTGATAACGCCTGGCGTAGTGCGTCAGTGTCGAGTTTAAACATTTTGAATTCGGTTGGGAAAGACATCCGGGCTGCGGTTTTTGCCGTCTTGAAATTCTTTTCCTTTACCGAAGTCCAAGCCTTGTCGGTCTGCGATTGCGCCGAAAACGCTGCGCTAAGAAATAAGGCTGCGAGCAGTAGCGATCTTTTCATAAGTTGGAGTTGAGGTTGTAAAGTCGCCAAATATAATAAATATGAGCTGGTTAGAGCGATTGTTGACAAATAAAAACGCCAGCGATATGCCGGCGTTCTATAAATATTTTCAAAAGGAAATTATTTCCTGATTGAATCGAGTTTGGCGTTGACTTCGGCCTCTGTTCCTTCAAAAACCTGGGTGTTTACTTTGCCGTCGGTTTCTGTAGTCACGATTGACTTTACTTTGCCATTTGTATTTGTGGTTTCGATCCTGACTTCTTTTGACATTGCTTTCATGCCCGGAGCGGCGCAGCACGATTTCATGTCGCCGATGAATTTGCCGCTGGCGTCGTAATGCGAAAGGCACATTTCTTTCTCTTCGGCAGTACAACCCTTTTCGTCACACATTTTTGCGCACTCGTCTTTGGTCATTGTCGCCATTTTTGCCGGATCGCATTTGCCGCATTTCATTGTCATTTCGGTTTTTGCACCGCTTTCTGCGCCGTGATGACCTGCACCCAGGATTGGGGCGATAACCAAGCCAACCAAACAAGTCAATTTGATCAGGATGTTCATCGACGGGCCGGAAGTATCTTTAAACGGATCGCCAACTGTATCACCGGTTACGGCGGCTTTGTGCGCGTCTGAACCTTTGTAAGTCATTTCGCCATTGATCATGACACCTGCTTCGAAAGATTTCTTAGCGTTGTCCCAAGCACCACCGGCGTTGTTCTGGAAAATTGCCCAAAGAACGCCAGAAACGCAGACACCTGCCATATAACCGCCCAATGCTTCGGCGCCCATGAACATTCCGACGAGGATCGGGGTGATGATTGTGATTGCACCAGGCAACATCATTTCGCGGAGCGCCGCCTTTGTTGAGATGTCGACGCATTTGCCGTACTCAGGTTTGCCCGTGCCTTCCATGATACCTGGAATTTCGCGGAATTGACGGCGTACTTCGTTTACCATGTCCATTGCAGCCTTACCAACAGATTGCATCGCAAGTGCTGAGAAAACTACCGGAATCATTCCACCGATGAAAAGCGCAGACAATACGTCTGCCTTGAAGATGTTGATGCCGTCGATTCCGGTAAAGGTCACATAAGCCGCGAACAAAGCTAGTGCAGTCAATGCCGCAGAAGCGATTGCGAAACCTTTACCAACGGCAGCAGTCGTGTTGCCCACCGAGTCCAAAACGTCGGTACGCTGACGCACTTCTTTTGGCAGTTCGCTCATTTCGGCAACGCCACCTGCGTTATCGGCAATCGGGCCGAATGCGTCGATAGCCAATTGCATTGCTGTAGTTGCCATCATCGCAGAAGCCGCGATCGCAACGCCATAGAAACCTGCCAATGTATAAGAACCCCAGATAGCCGCTGCGAACAACAGCACTGAAGAGAAAGTCGATTTCATACCGATGGCCAAACCAGCGATGATGTTGGTGGCGGCTCCGGTTGATGAATTTTGGACGATGCTCAAAACCGGCTTTTTGCCGAGCGCCGTGTAGAAA
>JAEWLD010000076.1 GCA_023393485.1 Bacteroidota bacterium | reverse complement strand
ATTTTACCGACATCGACAAAGCGACCATGCCTGAAATCGTGGTGTCCCAAAACGGGCAGACCACTTACCAGGCAGTTGTGACCTGTGCGTTTGGCGAATCTGCAACGAGCAATCCGGTTACTGTTTTGATGTCAACCGTGAACTGCTATTGTTTGCCGACATATACTTTCGGAAAAACCGATGGAGACCTCATTTCAAACATCGTCATAACCGGAACAACACTTAGCAATAATACAGGTACGGCTCCCGAAAACCCGGCTTACATTTACTTTACCGGCCAGCCCAATTATACTGCAACCCTTGAAGCCGGCACTTCGTATGAAATACAGGTGACCGCTGGCAGTTTTGGCCAGCAAAATTCGGCGGTCTGGATTGACTTTAATGATGATTCGGTTTTCTCGACTGATGAACGCGTCGGATATACCACTACTCAAACCGCTGCATTTGGTACGGCCATCTATACAATTGGGCTTGGATGTGACGCGCCTGCTGGCTTGCATCGCATGCGTATTCGCGACGTATGGAATACAGCCGGGATTGAAATAGATCCGTGTGACAACTACGGCTATGGCGAAACGGAAGATTATGATATCACCATCGCGGCTCAGTCCACTTGCCCGATCGCTTTGGAATTGGGCACAACCACAGTTGCCGCATACGCAGCGCAATTGCAGTGGGAAAGTGCGTGCGGCCAAACCAGTTGGGACGTATTCTTTACGCCTGCTGGCGGTACTCCGGGAACGGCGACGCACCTGAATGTGAGCAGCCCGCTGGTAGTCGACGGATTAACTCCTGAAACCGCTTATGATTTCTACGTTCTGGCGCATTGTGATTTGACTGGCGACAGCGTTTGGGCCGGTCCGTATTCATTTGTGACGATGCCTGAACCGGTTGAAAACGATGAATGCCCGGCTGCGTATTCGCTCACCGTCGGTGGGACTTTTGACGACTATTCGCTCGTGGCGACCAATGCAGGCGCAACGCAATCACTCGGGCAGCCAACGCCTGATTGCGCGGCATTCAATTTTGGCGGCGATATCTGGTACAGCACCACGGTTCCGGCGAGTGGCAGCCTGACCATCGAAACGCGTCTTGAAACCGGCTCTGCCATTGCAGACACAGGCCTTGCGGTCTATTCAGGCGATTGTACGGGATTGACATCGCTTGGTTGCAGTGACGACGAAGGCGAAGGTGCGTTTTCCAAAATGGTACTTAGCGGCCTGACACCCGGAACTGTCATTTACGCGCGCGCCTGGGAATATGCCAACGATGCCATCGGCGCTTTCAGGATTTCGGCTTACGACGCTTCGTTAGGACATGTTTCTTTTGATGACCCAGGGTTTGTGTTTTATCCGAATCCGGTAAAATCAACTTTGAATTTGTCCTACATCCAAAACCTGACAAGCGTAAAAGTATTCAATTTACTGGGTCAGCAAATAGTGACTTTTACACCGTCGGGTAGTGCAGCGCAACTCGATTTATCGTCCTTGCGGACCGGAACTTATCTTGTGAAAATTTCAGCTGGCGAAAAAACAAAAACGATAAAAATCGTCAAAGAATAACGATCAAATCCCGACACGCAAAAGCTGCCTTACGGTGGCTTTTGTTTTTTATAAAGATTATCTTTGTTAAAAAAAGTAGTGTATTTTTCGCTGATCATTCCGGTGTACAATCGGCCCGAAGAAGTCAATGAACTTCTTGAAAGCCTTTCGCAAACTGATTACAAACTGCCATTTGAAGTTGTGATCATCGAAGACGGCTCGGTTGATCCGTGTAGCGACATCGTCGATTCGTATAAAATAAAGCTCAATATTTCGTATTATTTTAAAGAAAATACCGGACCCGGCGATTCGCGCAATTACGGGATGAAAAAAGCAAAAGGCGAGTATTTTTTGATTTTTGATTCCGACTGCATCATCCCAATACATTATCTCAGCGAAGTCGACCGCGCATTGAAGGCACATTATTTCGATTGTTTTGGCGGCCCGGATAAGGCTCTTGGCTCATTTTCGGATATCCAAAAAGCGATTAATTTCGCAATGACTTCGTTGCTGACTACAGGCGGCGTGCGTGGCGGTTCTGAAAAAATAGACAAATTCCAGCCGCGGAGTTTTAATATGGGTTTGTCGCGTAAGGCATTTGAGGCATCGGGCGGATTCGGAAACATCCATCCGGGTGAGGATCCCGAACTCGCGATGCGGCTCTGGCGAATGGGTTTTCAAACAAAGCTTTTTTCCCGCGCCTATGTTTATCACAAACGACGGATTGACTGGGAAAAATTTACACTGCAAGTCAACAAATTCGGGAAAGCCAGACCGATTCTTGACGCCCGTTTTCCAGAATATGCAAAGTTGACCTATTGGTTTCCATCGCTCTTTGTGATCGGTTTTTATATGTCGGTTTTACTGCTGATTTTCGCCGAGGATTTGCCGCTGAAATTGTATTTTATCTACTTCTTTCTCGTGTTGGTGTTTTCGACCGTGAAAAACAAAAGTGTTAAAATCGGTTTTTTATCGATTATTGCCGTATGGCGACAATTTATGGGCTACGGGCATGGTTTTTTGGAATCGTTCGTCAAATTGCGAGTGCTTAAAAAGAAACCCGAAGAAGCGTTTCCCGAATTATTTTTCAAGGCATGACGAAAATCATAGGACTGACCGGCGGCATCGGCAGTGGCAAGACCACAATCGCGAACTTGTTCAAAAGCCGAGGCATTCCGGTCTATATTGCCGATGAAGAGGCAAAAAAAATTCTCGATAAACCCCAAACGGCTGCTGCAATCGCGTCGGCGTTTGGCGATGAAATGCTCGTCGGGGAGAAGGTCGACCGGCAAAAACTCGCTGCGGTTGTCTTCAACGATCCCGATAAGCTCAAACAGCTCAATGACATCGTCCATCCGGCCGTAAGAACGGATTTCGAACGCTGGGTGAAAAAAAATGCCGACCAGCCGATTGTCGTCAAAGAAGCTGCAATTCTTTTTGAATCGGGAACCAACGTAGATTGTGATGCCGTAATTACGGTAACCGCACCGCTCGAAATACGGATCCGGCGCGTGATGAAGCGCGATAATGTGCCACGCGAAGCCGTGCTCAACCGCATTGAAAACCAGTGGGATGAGGCACGGAAAGCATCGATGAGCGATTATGTGATCGAAAATACAGATCGCCAGACCGCAGCGCGCCAGTTCAATGAAATTCTTAAAAAACTGCAGAATATTTAAAATTTATAATTCGTGTTAATGTTTGGTTAATGCATTAATTACTCAAATGTTAAAATGATAATTTTGTGTAGATGAACAGGTTATTCTTCCGCCTACTTGTACTGTTAATGAGCCTTTCCCTGATTGGGATTATTTTAGTACAGGTTTATTGGTTTAATTCCTCGTTCAGGAACAATGATGAACAGTTCCGTTTCCATGTAAAGCAAATTATTGGAGATGTGGCTGAAAAGCTTCAAAAACAAGAAGAATTCAGCTATTTCAACAATTTCGAAAAACTGAAGGACAGCACCGGCCGCGAGCCTAAGAACAGTGATATCCTGGAGCTTTATTATGTAAGGGAAAATCCGAGTACGAAACAGACCATCATTTATTCCAACAGTATTACAGCACAGGACTACGGTTCTTCGTTCTTTGATAAAAAATTGGACAGCCTTGCCAATAAGACATATACGGCCAAGCGAACCACCAAAATATACAATAACAATACACTCGAAAATCCGGGATTGCATCACAGCCTGATGCCTGATACACAAATTGAGAAATCAGGCGATCTCGAATTGTTGAAAGCAACCCAATATGAGATTTTCAGACGCGACATCGCCTCGATCATGCCGATCCACGAACGCGTT
Source organism: Bacteroidota bacterium (assembly GCA_023393485.1). Lineage (GTDB taxonomy): Bacteria > Bacteroidota > Bacteroidia > Flavobacteriales > Flavobacteriaceae > Flavobacterium. The sequence goes on along the minus strand of JAEWLD010000076.1, from coordinate 3,030 downwards.
TCAACAGAAAAGCTTCAGGCGCTGCTTCAGGCAGAAATGGAAGAATACGGCGTTAAAACCCCGTTTGAATTTGGTGTGTACAGCAACGGCCTGGCCACGAAAGTGCGGTCTGAACATTTCAGGTATGACAAGTATGCGACCTACTCTCATCCGATTTTCAGCGACAACGAAGGCAAAAGCCGTTACCAGCTGCTGGTGTCGTTTCCGCAAAAGAAGAAGTTTCTTTTTTCTGAATTGGTAGGGATTACGGTGTTGTCGATTGTTTTTACGCTGATCATCATCATTGCGTATTCAAGTGCGCTCAATCAATTGATCAAGCAACGTCAGATCTCGCAGATCAAGACGGATTTCATCAACAACATGACACATGAATTCAAGACGCCGATCGCGACAATCAACCTCGCGCTCGATGCGATCAAAAGCCCGAAAGTGTCGTCAAGCCCTGAAACCATGGCGCGTTACCTTCAAATGATCCGCGACGAAAACAAACGGATGCATGCCCAGGTAGAAAACGTGCTGAGGATTTCAAAGCTCGAGAAGCGCGAACTCGACATCAGCAAGGAATCAACAGATGTACACGACATTTTGGAAGATGCGATCGAGCATGTCAACCTGATCATCGAGGACCGCGAAGGCACGATTGCCACGCATTTGAAGGCAACCCGTACAACTGTCCTGCTCAACGATGTCCATTTTACGAATGTCCTTGTCAACATTCTGGACAATGCGATCAAGTATTCGCCCGAAAAGCCGAAAATCGATGTGTATACAGAAAACGTCAAGGACTTCGTTATCATTAAAGTGAAAGACAAGGGCGCGGGCATGAGCAAGGTTGCGCAGAAAAGGATATTCGAAAAATTCTACCGTGAGCACACGGGAGATTTACATAACGTAAAAGGCCACGGTTTGGGGCTTGCTTACGTGAAAAGAATCGTCGACGATCACAACGGACAAATTTTCGTCGAAAGTGAAAAAGGGAAGGGCAGTACCTTTATAATCAAACTGCCGCTGATCAATTAAGATAAAAACAACACTATAACAATAAACCGCTATGGAAACAGAAAACAAGAAGATATTGCTCGTTGAGGACGATCAAAACTTTGGCGCCATATTGAAAGACTACCTGATGCTTAATGATTTCGACGTCACATTGGCGAAGAACGGCATGGAAGGCTTTGAAAAATTCAAAAAGGACACGTACGACCTTTGTATTCTCGACGTAATGATGCCATACAAAGACGGCTACACGCTGGCCAAGGAAATCAGGGAGAAAAACAAGGAAGTGCCGATTATTTTCCTGACTGCCAAGTCAATGAAGGAAGACGTCCTGAAAGGCTACAAAGTCGGCGCCGACGATTATCTCAACAAGCCTTTTGATTCCGAAGTCCTGCTGATGAAAATCAAGGCAATCATCCAGCGCAAGGCCGCGGATACGAAAAACGATCACGTTAAATTTGAATTCCAGATCGGAAAATTCCATCTCAATTCGAAATTGCGTTTTCTTACTTTTGAAAACGAAGAGCCGATCAAACTCTCGCCAAAAGAAAACGAGCTTCTAAAAATGCTTGTATTGCACGAAAACGACTTGATGCCGCGAGAACTTGCCCTGACCAAGATCTGGCGTGACGACAATTATTTCACCTCGCGAAGCATGGACGTCTACATCGCCAAACTCAGGAAATACCTCAAACGCGACGAGGACGTTGAAATCCTCAACATCCATGGCGAAGGTTTCAGGCTCGTCGTCAAGAATAAAGACGCTGCGGCGCAGAAATAAAAAAACACCCGGTTTAGGCCGGGTTTTTTATTGGTGGATTTTTTTGTCGATATGGGAAATGATCGTTTCTGCAGGAATATCAAAATCAAACCACTCGATTGCCGGGTTTTTCCTGAACCAGGTCATTTGCCTTTTGGCGAAACGCCGCGTGTTTTTCTTGATTTCGGCAAACGCGAAGTCCAAATCATATTTGCCCTCGATATAATCAAATAACTCACGGTAACCGACGGTTTGCAATGCGTTCAGTTCGCGATGCGGATAGAGTTTTTTCGCTTCATCGAGCAAGCCGTCGGCCATCATGATATCGACGCGTCTGTTGATCCGGTCATACATCACTTCGCGTTCGGCGGTCAGCCCGATTAAAATCGGCGTAAAGTTTCGCTTGGTGGTTTGTCCTTTTAGATACGACGAAAACGGCTTTCCGCTGCCAATTGTCACTTCGAGCGCGCGCATCATGCGTTGCGGGTTTCCTGTGTCGACGGCCAGAAAATAGTCTGGATCGAGCCGTTGCAGTTCTTGTTGCAGGTAACCGATTCCGTTAGATTCAAATTTCACGGCGAGTGCTTCGCGTACCGATGGATCGATTTCGGGAAAATCGTCAAAACCCTTTAAAACTGCATCGATATACAACCCCGATCCGCCGATGAGAACAGCTAAATCACTGTCTTTATAAAGCTCGTCAAGCGTCAGGATCGCGTCCTTTTCAAAATCACCGACCGTATAATTTCTGAATATCGATTTGTTTTGGATGAAATGATGTTTTACGGCTGCCAGTTCATCGGCTGACGGAACGGCTGTCCCGATTGTCATTTCGTTAAAAAATTGACGTGAATCGGCCGAAATGATTTCACATCCGAAATGTTTCGCAATCTCAATTGCGCGTCCGGTTTTTCCGATGGCAGTTGGCCCGATCACGATGATAAGATGTTTTTTGGCCGTCATTTCAACAAATTTGCGCCGCAGTGATAACAAAAATTCGCATCGTCATAGTGGTTAGCCGTGCCGCAATCGTGGCAAGCCTGTGTGTTGCCATGAGGTTTTTTCTTTGCGATGAATTCGGAAGTCACGATTCCGGTCGGAACGGCGATGATGCCATAACCCAGGATCATGATGACCATCGATATGAATTGACCCAGCGGCGTTGCGGGCGTAATGTCGCCAAAGCCAACGGTCGTCAAGGTCACGATTGTCCAGTAAATGCTGACAGGAATATTCGTAAACCCATTTTCCGGGCCTTCGACCATGTACATGAT
>JAEWLD010000029.1 GCA_023393485.1 Bacteroidota bacterium | reverse complement strand
TTGGTATCGCCGTCAAAAAAATCCTTGCCTTCCACCATCAATTTCGAGACTTTCTTGCCTTCGACTTCGACTTCGCCATCCGCATTGACTTCAACTCCCGGAAGCTTTTTCAAAACATCGCCGAGTTTACGTTCGGTTCCTGTTTTAAACGAATCTGCGTTGTAGACAATCGTGTCACCTTTGATTGAAACCGGCATTTCATTGACGATTTCGACGCCCTGCAAATCAATCCCGCCAGATTCAAGGATGATGTTTTGCACCAGGTTTTCGGTGGCCGTCGTCACGGGAATTTCCTTGGTCTGCATGCCGAGATAGCTGACTTTGACTGTGTAACCCGCATTGGGCTTGAGAATCAACGCGAATTTGCCTTTGTCGTTGGTGATAACGTACGAATCCATCGCCTTGGTCGCGTTGTTGACGGCCATAACATTGGCCATTTCAAGAGGCGCGCCGTTTTTATCCTGGATCGTGCCTTCGAGCCGGACGGTCTGCGCAAAGCCGATTGAGGAAAAAAGAAGGATTAAGAAGTATAATTGTTTCATCGTGCGTTTGTAAAAGTATGGAATTTTGGTTGGCCGTTGGCCGCTGATCGTTTGGATTGGTTTGCTTCGGGCAACACGCGACTTCACAATGGATATTTCTTCTGGATTACGTCCGACTTTATATAAAACTCCAAAAGTGTGCGGCTTCCGAGATCTCCGAAGACCATCGACCAAAGACGATCGACGCTATCCGCCAATCCTAATGATCTGTCTTCCTTCTCCGCGGCCGCGCGGCATTTCCTGCATTTCGCGAAGCTTTTTCTGACGGATTTCCTCGAATTGCTGTCGCGTCACTTTTTCACCGGTTCTCGGAACGGAAATCTCAAATTTTTCTTTTGGATTGAGAATGATTTTCGAACAGAGAATGGTTCTGGATCCATCCGAAGTTTCAAGGATCAAACCCGGCAGACCCCAAAATCCTTCAGGCCCGTGACCAACCGGAATGTCCGGCGTATACCAGGCCGTGACCGAATAATCGCGAGGCTCGTCGATGATCAGAATCCGCTTTGGGTTTTTATCGGCTTCGGCTTTGCGCTTTTCATAAGCGGCGCGCTCTTCATCGGTTACTTTGATGAGCGCTGTGGCTTTGTAACAGGCATAATTTCCGATTGTTTTGGTTTCGTCTGTCATTGTCCAGTTCCATTTTGGCAATTCGTCCGACACCAGGAATTCCTTACCGAAAATCTCTTCCTCAGACAATGTGATTTTTGACTTGAGGTTGTTGTAACGCTTGCTGTCACCTGAATCGACCAATCTGATATTGACGCCGGCCAACGTGGGCTCCGGCGCTTCAAGTTTCTGCTCCTGCTCCCAGCTCGATTCATAGGTATTGAAATTGAGCAAAAACGATTTTTCAAGCTGCGCCTTCATTTGCGCTTCAATCTGTTTTTGCATTTCGGGCGAAATGTTCCTGTCGACAATCGGCGCGGGCGGCGTTGACTTGGTCTGGTAAAATGCCTTCCCCGTAAAATTTTGCGCCGACAAGAGCTGCAGTCCCAGCATGATGAGTGCCTGAGTAAGCCTGAAAATAATTTTGACCATGATGTTCGTTTTTTAGTGATGAAGCAAATTAACGAGCGGCCGGTTGGATTTTGAGTTAATCATTGTTAACGAGTGTTAACCGGCGTAAATCGTTTCGTTTTGTTGCTATTTTTGGCCTTATGAAATCATCGACCCATCACCTTTTACTGATTTTCATTACGCTTGCGATTTTGACGACAATTGCGCTCCAGATTCATTGGAACATCAAGAATTACGAGGAAAATAAGCACCGGATTATCAATGACATCCAGATTGCGCTTGACAACGGCATCGAAAATTATTATGCCGAAACCGCAAAAAAAGACATCATGATTTTCCTCAACGATACCGCGATGCCCGCCAAATTCAAAATTTTCATAAAACGCGGAGGCAAAACAAACAGCAGGATTCCTGCCGAATTTAAAAGATCGAAACGCTACAAGGAAAACCGCGAAATACGGGTATACTCCCGAATTGAGGAAGCTATTCCGATCAACCGCGACCAATCAAATCTTACCGACAAGCAACGCCGCGATTTCAGGCAATTCAACCAGCAGCTTATTTCGTCAATGTCAAGAGGCGATTCAATTGATTTCAAAACGCTGGATTCAATGGTCGTCAAGGAACTTAAAAGAAAAAAAATTGAACTGACGCACGATTATTTTTTTCAGAAATTCAGCGGACGGAAAATCGTATATCCGAACCACGTAAGAATCACTGATACGTTGGAAGTCACGCCAAAGTTTACTTATTTCGTGCATGGAGACGATTTTAAATTGCGTTTTGAAAACCCGGTTTCGCTGATTTTTGCGAAAGGATTGACAGAAATTGTGCTGTCCCTCATTTTCTCACTGATCGTCATCTGCTGCCTGCTTTACCTTTTGTACATCATCAACCGCCAAAAGAAAATCGAGGAAATCCGCAACGATTTGATCAGCAACATCACCCACGAATTCAAAACCCCAATCACCACGGTAATTGCCGCGCTCGAAGGCATCCGCAGTTTCAATAAGACCGATGACAAGGAAAAAACCGAGCGCTATCTAGACATTTCCGAGCGCCAAATGGCAAAACTGCAAACGATGGTCGAAAAACTGCTCGAAACCGCCACACTCGAAACCGACGGAATCAAACTCAAGCGCGAACGGATCGATCTTGCGCCACTACTGCATTCAGTTGTTGAAAAATACCAGCTTTATGCGGGTTCAAAAGTGACGATGACCGGGCCGGCGCACGAGATTTTGATCAACGGCGATGCTTTTCATCTTGAAAACGCGCTGTCAAACCTGATCGACAATGCGATTAAATATGGTGGCGACCTCACCAATATCCGCGTGGTTGAAAATAAGGATTCGGTTGAGATTTCTGTCGAGGACAACGGCGGCGGAATCCACGGCTGGCATCGCGACCGGATTTTTGAGAAATTCTATCGGATTCCGACGGGCAATCTCCACAACGTAAAAGGCTTTGGAATCGGGCTTTTCTATTCCAAAAAAATCATCGAAAAACACGACGGCCAGTTGGAATTGGTTCCAAGCGACAAATGGACTATTTTTAAAATCACGCTGCCACATGCCTAAAACAGATATCATATTTGCCGAAGACGAATCTGCCCTTGCGATGATTGTCAAGGAAAGCCTGGAGACAAAGCATTTCGAAGTAAGGGTCTGCGCCAACGGCAATGACGCGGTGGCCGAATTTTACAGGCGAAAACCCGACTTGCTCGTACTCGATATCATGATGCCCAAAAAAGACGGCTTGTCCGTGGCGACTGAAATCAGGAAAACCGACAAGAAAATCCCGATCATTTTCCTGACTGCAAAATCGCAGGTCCAGGACGTTGTTGACGGCTTTAAAGCTGGCGCGCAGGATTATCTCAAAAAGCCGTTCAGCATGCTCGAATTGATTGTCCGGATTGAATCATTGCTTGGCCGCGCAACCGACGACAAAAATGGCGCAGTGATCCAGTTGGGCAATTACAGTTTTGATCCAGTTAGACAAACCCTTGAGTTCGGCGACGAAACGATGCAGTTGACGCACCGCGAGTCGGCGTTGCTGTCACTTTTGATTGAAAATAAGAATGAAGCGCTGGACCGGTCGGCGGTACTGAAAAAAATTTGGGGTGACGATGATTTTTTCAACGGGCGCAGCATGGATGTCTTTATCACCAAATTGCGCAAAAAACTGAGCCGTGACGCCAGCGTACAAATCATCAACCTGCGCGGCCTCGGGTATAAATTGATCGCGGATTAGCCGCCGATTCTCATCGCCCGGCCTTGCCCGTGACCGCCGCTTTGCCATTGCTGGCGCATTTCCTCGGTTTTTTTGATTACGATTTCGTCGTACTCTTTTTGGGTGACGACCTGACCGGTTGTCGGCTCTTTGATGACGGCTTTGTCTTTGGGGTTGAGGACAATTTTTGAACAGAGCGTGATTGTTTTTCCGTCGTTTACTTCAAGGATCAGCCCGGGTAAACCCCAATATTTTTCCGGACCTTGATTGACCGGGATTTCTGGCGCGTACCAAGCCGTGACTGCGATGTCTTTTGGCATTTCGACTTGGTCCATGAAATTGGTTTTCTTCTCGTCGGTGTCTTTTTTATCGTCTTTTTTATTGTCGCGAAAACGGAAATTCCTGAAATCGGATTTGCTTGCCGGCAAGGTAGCGGTCGCCTTGAAACAATTGTAGCCGCCGATTTGCTTGGTTTCGCCACTCATCTGCCAATTGATTTTCGGCAGCGAATCCTTGACCAGAAATTCCTTTCCCATAAACTCATTGGCAATTGCGTAAGACTTTGTCTTGACATTTTTGTAGATCGGTCCGCCGCCCAGAACGGACATCATCATTCGCATTCCGCCGCCGCCTTGACCGGGCGCATCGAGTTTTTCTTCTTCTTTGTACATTGACGCGGCCTTATCAAAATTGAGGATAAACGTCTTTTCAAAGGCTTTACGCATGCGGTCTTCGATCATCTTTTGCATTTCGGGCGTAATGTTGGGATTTGACTGGACGCGCTTCATCATGTCTGCGGTGCTGGTTTTGACTTCGTAAACCGCCATGCCCTGAAATTCTTGTGCGTGCGTGCCCAAAACAACTGTCATGACTGCCAATAATGAAATGAATCTGCTCATACTGCGGGTTTTAGACAACAAATATGAATGAAAAGCGCTTGATCTGTTACCAATGAAACGTTAAAAATAAACAATTTCGCGCTAGTGTGTTTGAGTGATTTCGTTGTATATTAGCAAAACCCCAAAGGTTTTAAAAACCTTTGGGGTTTCCAATGAACAAAATCCTGGTCTTCTTACTCTTTTCAATCGCAGCGTCCGCGCAAACAATCAGGCCGACAAAAGCCGCACAGATTGAAATCGCCGCAGACGCCTACGCCGGATTTGATGCGTTCGGCTTCCAGTATTTCATCAAAGACAACACATTTATAAAAACAAACGGGACGCAGAAGGCAGAATTCAAAAAAATCGCACTTGGAAACATTCGTCGTGCAGACATCCGCAACCCGCTTTTGATCGTACTTTTTTACGAAGATTTTAATGCTGTCGTACTTTTGGACAACCAGCTCAATGAAATCCGCGAGATCAAATTCAATGATTTGACCACGCCGGTCGTCGCGCATGCCGCCGGGCTCGCTTCCCAAAACCGTTTGTGGGTTTTTGATTCGGTGACACACCAACTGATGCTTTTCGACTATCTCAAAAATAATATGACACCTATCGCGACGCCATTCAGGGAAACTATCGCCGATTATCAGACCGACTTCAATTATTTCCAATGGACAGATCTTGATCACAATTGGTATGCATCGGATGTATTCGGAAAAGTGACCACACTGGGCAAAGTGCCCCAACACGACCGCCTGCAATTTGTCTCAGGTGAATCATTGCTGTTTACTGAAAATGGCCAGCTTTTTTACCACAACGTGAAAAATGGCGCAACGCAAACCGTCGGGATTCTTGATAACTCGCCAAAAAATTTTTACTACGAAGCACAAATTTTAGCTATTTTTACAAGCTCGGGAATTACGAATTATAAAATCATTTTACCATAATGCACATCGCAGTAGCAGGAAATATCGGCGCGGGAAAAACCACACTCACGCGCTTATTGGCCAAGCATTTTAAGTGGGAACCGCATTTTGAAGACGTTGTAGACAATCCTTACCTCGACGATTTTTATCACCAGATGGAGCGCTGGTCGTTCAACCTTCAGATTTACTTCCTCAACAGCCGATTCCGCCAAATCCTGCAAATTCGCGAGAGCGGCAAAAACATCATCCAGGACCGTACAATTTA
>JAEWLD010000027.1 GCA_023393485.1 Bacteroidota bacterium | reverse complement strand
GTTTTACCTATAACGGCCATACCTATATTTTCGCGTTCGTTCTCCTTGCGCTAGCCATTGCGTTCGTGTTCTACTTGCGACGACAGACTGAAAGCGTCATCATGAGCCAGTCGGTTGCGCCGCTGTCTATTTGGCTGATTATCAATTTGGCGATTGCGTTTTATTTGCCCGGCGCAGGCTTTTTCATTATTCCGGTCTTGTGTTCATTATTGATGTTTGGCTGGTTCGTCATTACCCAAAAAACAAGCACTTTCTTCAATGTCATCCTGACGATTCCGGCAATCGTGATTTTTGTGCCGTTTATCTGGATGTTCCCGATTGGTCTTGGACTCAAAATGCTGTTCGGCAGCATGATTCTTACCATTTTGGTTTTCGGCCTGCTATTACCTGTATTCGGCTTGTTTTCAGGCAAAGGCGGCTGGTCTTTGGTTGCGTTTTTGGCGGCCATTGGCTTTTTCATCTACGCACACGCCAATTCGGGTTATGCGGTCGGAAAAGCCAAGCCAAATAGTCTGGTTTATGTTCTCGATGCCGACAAATACCAGGCAAATTGGGCGACTTATGATGTTAACCTCGACGACTGGACCAAATTATACCTCGGAGACAATCCGTCAAATGCCGATGCGCTCAATGCCGACAAACTATTCAGCAAATACAATTCTGCCTTTACCTACGCGGGTGAAGCAATTGCGCGCGATTTGCCCGAGCCGACGATTGAATTTTTGCGCGACTCGGTAATCAACAACCAGCGCTATTTGAAAATCCGGATTGTGCCGCAGCGAAAAGTCAACCGTTACGATATTTTTGCCGGTGAAAAAACAATATTCCACAACCTCAAGGCCAACGGCGCCAAGTCGACCGAGCAGAAAAAGGGCTCAGCGTTTCCGCGTCACGGCCGAAAATTACTCAGTTATTATGTAGTCGATAATGAGCCGCTTGAACTCGAATTCAGCATCGACCCGAAAACGCCGCTTGACATGTCGCTTTTGGAAGCATCATTTGATTTGATGAGCAATCCGTTGTTCGACGTCAAGAAACGCGCACCTGAAATGATGCCGGCGCCTTTCGTGCTCAGCGATGCCGTCATCCTCAAAAAACGGATCCGGCCAACGCCAAAACTAAGCAAGCCCGTAACCCTGATGCCGGTTCCTGTTCCCGCAGCGCCGATTCCTGCCGCGATGGCCGCCGATACGATTCCCGATTTCAATGAAGAAAATTAGCGTCTTGGGTTGCGGATGGCTCGGATTGCCATTGGCCCAAAAGCTTATTCAAAACGGCTTCTCTGTAAAAGGCTCAACGACGTCCGACGCTAAGTTGGATTTGATGCGAGCCGCCGGAATCGAGCCGTATCACATTGCACTTTCACCGGATAAAATTGATGGGAATATCGGCGATTTTTTGCAGTCCGAAATTTTGATCATCGACATTCCGCCTAAGACATCCGAAGGCAATTTTTCGGATAAGATCAGGTCTTTACTTCCGTTTGTCAAACACTCGGCGGTCAAAAAAACATTGTTTGTGAGTTCGATTTCCGTGTACGGCGAAATGTCGGGCAGTATCGATGAAAATACGGTTCCAAAGCCGGATTCCGAAAACGGCCGACAATTGTGCGAAGCCGAAAACCTATTGCGGCAGGACGAAGATTTTTCAACAACCATCCTGCGTTTCGGCGGGCTCATTGGACATGATCGGCATCCGATAAAATACCTTTCGGGAAAAGAAAATAGTAATGCCGATGCGCGTGTCAACCTGATCCATCTCGATGACTGTATCGGCGTGATTTGCCAAATCATTTCGCTTGGTAAATGGGGCGAAACCTATAACGCAGTCGCGCCTTTCCACCCGACGCGCCGTGAATATTACACCCGAAAAGCCGTCGAAATGAATTTGCCACTGCCCATTTTTACCGCTGGCGGACATACCGCGAAAATCATTCGCGCCGATAAAATCATATCGGATTTAAACTACCTTTTTGCACAACCGTTTTTCTAAAAACCGACAGACGCCGACATTAAGTCAATCCGCGTCCGTGGCTCTTTTTACCAGATTTTTACACGTTTGCCCGGTTCTATGTACATTCCGTCGCCGGGTTTGATGCCAAACGCATCGTAAAACGCATCGACGTTTTGCAATGGAACGTAAGCGCGGTACATTCCAGGCGAATGCGGATCAGTCTTCACCTGGTTTTTGATTGCCTCGTCGCGCATTTTAGAGCGCCAGACTGTTGCCCAGGAAATAAAGAACCGCTGCTCAGGTGTGAAACCATCAATAAGACCGGGATTACCTTTTTGTTTGAGGTGCAACAGCAAGCCGTCGAAAGCCGCATTGACTCCGCCAAGGTCGCCGATATTCTCGCCCAGGGTGTATTTTCCGTCGACAAAAGTTCCGGGCAAGGGCTGAAGCGCGCTATATTGGTCGGCCAAAGCCGTTCCGAGCGCCGTAAACTGTTTCAAATCTTCGTCCGACCACCAGTTGACCAGATTGCCTTCCGCGTTGTATCTTGAGCCCGAATCGTCAAACCCGTGTGAAATCTCGTGGCCGATCACCGCGCCGATTCCGCCGTAGTTGACGGCTTCGTCAGCCTGATAGTTGTAGAATGGCGGCTGAAGGATTGCTGCCGGAAATACGATTTCATTGAACGACGCATTGTAATAGGCATTGACGGTTTGCGGTGTCATGCCCCAGCGCGTTTTGTCGACGGGCTTTTGCAAATCTTTCAAATCTTCCTGAAACCGCCATTTCGCGATGTTTTCCATGTTGGTGAAATAATCCGCGCCTTCGGCTTTGCTACCGACTACCATTGCCGAATAGTCGCGCCAGTTGTCCGGATAACCGATTTTGACGTTGATTTTTCTGAGTTTTTCGACAGCTGCCTTTTTGGTTACCGCGTTCATCCATGGCAGGTTGTTGATTCTCGTCTCGTAGGCGGCGATAACGTTTTGGATCATTTTGCGCGCCTTTTCTTTGGCTTCGGCCGGAAATTTCTTTTCGACGTATAGTTTACCAAGCGCTTCGCCGATACTGCCGTTGACCACTTGGAGTGCGCGTTCGTCGGCCGGGCGTTGTTTGGCCGCACCGCCAAGCGTTTTGCCGAAAAATTCCCAGTTCGCGTTCTCAATTTCGGTGCTTAGCCTTGAGGCCGTGCGGTTCAGAAGCGTCCATCGCATATAGGCTTTCCAGTCATCGATTTTTGCGTTGGTCAAAATGGTTTGCAAAGCCGACATATATTTCGGTTGTGACACGATGATGATGTCGCCGGTCGGCATGCCAATTCCGGTCAAGAACTGATTCCAGTCAATTGCCGGTGTCAAAATCTGAAGTTCGGCGAGCGTTTTAGGGTTGTAGGTATTTCTGGCGTCGCGACGTTCCACACGGGTCAATCTCGGTTCGGACAGTGCGGTTTCAAACGCCAGTATTTTGTTTGCGTTTGCTTTTGCGACCGTTGGACTGTCACCAAGGAACTGAAGCATTTTGGTTATATGCTCTACATATTTTTGGCGCTTTTCTTTTGAATCGGCGTCGTCTGACACATAATAGTCGCGGTCTGGCAAACCAACGCTTCCGGGACCGACCTGGACGCGGTTTTTATTGCTGTCTTTTGCGTCGGGCCTGACACCGATGCCGAGAAACCCGATGCCGCCAACAGGTTCCATTTCCATCAGCAGGTTTTGCAGGTCTTTGACGTTTTTGACTTTGTCTATTTTGGCCAGATATGGTTTTATCGGATTGATGCCGGCTTTGTTTCGCGCGACAGTGTCCATGATCGAACGATAAAGATTAAGGGCTTTGCCCTGATCGGTTTTGGAGGTGTATTTGTTTTGTCGTGATGCTTCGCGTAGGATTGCGAGCACATCTTCGTCGGTCCTTTGACGAAGCTCATCAAAACTTCCCCAACGCGCACGGTCGGCCGGAATTTCAGTCTTGTTG